>NZ_JBEYHA010000015.1:0-130301 GCF_040635075.1 Nocardiopsis sp. NPDC007018 | reverse complement strand
GTGTGTGGCTGGTCGGCTGGGGTGGTGTCCCCTGCGTTTGCCCGCCCGGGGGGGGGGGGCCGCCGCGCCGGGGCGCCCCCACCACCCGGTGTCCTGTCTACTGCCAGAGCGAGGCGATGCCGCTGAGGGACCTGCCCGCCATGTAGATGGTGAGGCCCCAGGCGGCGACGCCGACGACCAGCAGCCAGCGCGGGTAGCGGTAGCCGTTGAGCAGGGTCTTCGAGTGGCGCGCGGCCACCCACAGCAGGAGGCCCAGGCCGACCGGGAGGATGACGCCGTTGAGGGCGCCCGCCATGACCAGCAGGGTGCCCGGGGCCTGTCCGGAGACCAGGTAGATGGCCAGGGAGATGCCGATGAAGCCGGTGACCAGCTTGCCCTTGTGCCGTTCCAGCCACGGGGAGAACGTGGTGACGAAGGAGATGGAGGTGTACGAGGCGCCGATCACGGAGCTGACCGCCGCCGCCCACATGATCATCCCGAACAGGCGCATGCCGACCTCGCCCGCGGCCTGGTAGAAGGCCTCGGCGGGCGGGTTGGGGGCGTCCATGATGGCGACGCCGCCCGCGACCACGCCGAGGATGGCGAGGAAGAGCAGGACCCGCATGATGCCTGTGACGATGATGCCGGTGACGGAGGTCTGGGTGATGGCGGCGATGTTCTCGCGCCCGCCCATGCCGTTCTCGATGAGCCGGTGTGCGCCCGCGTAGGTGATGTAGCCGCCGACCGTGCCACCGATGATGGTGATGGTGGCGAGGAAGAGGTCGTTGGTGGCCGCCTCGGGCAGCACGGACTGGCGCAGGGCCTCGCCCACGGGCGGGCTGGACACGAAGGCGACGTAGGCCGTAAGGGCGATCATGATGACGCCGAGGAACACGAGGATGCGGTCCAGGGCCACGCCGAGTCTCTTGACGGCCAGGATGACGATGGCGACGAGCGCGGAGAGCACCGCGCCGATGCGCGGGTCGAGGCCGATCATGGCGTCGAGGCCCAGGCCGGTGCCGGCGATGTTGCCGACGTTGAAGATCAGGCCGCCGAAGACGATGAGGACGGCGAGCAGGTAGCCCGCTCCTGGGAGGACCTTGTTGGCCAGGTCCTGGGCGCGCATGTTGGCGACGCCGATGACCCGCCAGATGTTCAGCTGCACGGCGATGTCGACCAGGATCGACACGAGGATCGCGAAGGCGAACGCGGCACCGAGCTGCGCGGTGAAGGTCGTGGTCTGGGTGATGAAACCGGGGCCGATGGCGCTGGTGGCCATCAGGAACATGGCTCCGAGGAGGCCACTGCTCAGCGTGATCCGACCGAGCCTCGGACGCACCTTCTGCTCCGGTGCGGGGGGCGCTTCGCCCATGGCTGACTCTCCAGGTGTCCGGGAGGGGTGTGACGCCAACCTCATTGTTGGATTGTTGAACAATACTTCAATCTTGAGCCGCAGGTAAGGCACGGATCAGTAAAATCCCGACCCCCCGGTACGTAACATTGGTGGGACCACCCCGTCTCCGGAGTGGCCCACGAGACGGGTGGAGGACTCACGTGACAGCGACCGAGGACCACATCGACCGACTGCCCGAGCCCGCGCTGTCCCGCCCGACCAGCCAGGCCGAACGCGTCGCCGACCTCCTGCGCACCTTCGTCATCGACGGAGAGCTGGCCCCCGGCGTGCGCCTGTCCGAGGAGAAGCTCAGCCGCAAGTACGAGGTCTCCCGCAACACCCTGCGCGAGGCGTTCCGGCTGCTGGGTCACGAGCGCCTGCTGGTGCACCACATGCACCGAGGCGTGTTCGTCAACCGCCCCACCAGCGAGGACGTCCGCGACCTGTTCAATGCGCGGCGCTCTCTGGAACTTCCCGCCGTGCGCGGCGCGGCCACCTCGCCCGCCGACCGGGTCCGCGCCGTGGGCAGCGCCGTCGACGAGGGCGAACGGGCCCGGGCCGAGCGGGACTGGTGGCGCATGGGCAGCGCGAACATGCGCTTCCACGAGGCGCTCGCGGCCCTGGCGGGCAGCACCCGGGTCAACGAGTTCATGCGCCAGATCCTGGCCGAGACACGGCTGGTCTTCCACGTGATGGACGCGCCCCGCGAGTTCCACGACCCCTACCTCAAGTGGAACCGGCGCATCCACCTCGCGCTGGCCGAGGGCGACGCCGAGACGGCCGCCGCAGAGCTCACCACCTACCTGGACACCTCCGAACGCCAGCTGGTGACCGCTTTCGTCGCCATGGAGGAGGGCTCCAGGAGCGCGCGGCCCCCGATCTGACGGGGGCGGGCCTCGCGAACTCCCCCTGCCACAGGTCCCGAAGTGCCAGAATGAGCCCGTAATGGAACTGAACGGACGCCCCGTCAGCGCGGGAGAACTCTCAGGCCTGGCCCTGTACGGCTACGGGCACTTCACGACCATGCTCGTCACCGACCTGCGCGTGCGCGGACTCGGCCTGCACACGGAACGGCTCACCCGCGACTGCGCGGAACTCTTCGACGCCGAACTCGACGTCTCGCGCGTGCGCGAGCTGGTGCGCCGTGCCGCCCGCTCCCACACCTCGCCGTGCGTGGTCCGGGTGACCGTGTACGACCCGGCACTGGACCTCGGCCGCCCCGGGGCGCGGTCCCTGCCGCAGATCCTGGTCACCACGCGACCGGCACCGACCGCAGCCCCTCCACCGGTCCGCCTCGGCACGCGTGAGTTCACCCGGGACGCCCCGGAGGTCAAGGGCACCGGCCTGTTCGGGGCGGTACGACAGCGACGCGCCGCCCAGCGGGACGGCTACGACGACGCGCTCTTCATGGGAGTGGACGGGCGCGTGTCCGAGGGCCCCACCTGGAACATCGGGTTCCTTGACGGCGAGGAGCTGGTCTGGCCGCAGGCGCCCGCCCTGGAGGGGGTGACCTCCCGGCTGGTCGGCGGTGTCGCCCGGGCGCTCGGGGTCCCGGTCTCCACCCGTCCCCTCGCGGCGGTCGCCGCCACCCGTATGCGGGGCGCCTTCCTCACCAACGCCGTGAGCGGGGTGCGCCCGGTGGCCTCGATCGACGGGGTCGACCTGCCCGCGCCCGAGCTGGTGCCGAGGATCGCCGAGGCCTACCGGCAGCTCCCGGGCGACCCGCTCTAGCGGCTCCGGGCAGCGCGTCCGGGCCACCACAGGCGCGGCCCCGCGTCCAACGACAGGGCGGGGACGAGCAGCGTCCGCACCAGCAGGGCGTCGACCAGCACGCCGAAGGCGACGAGGAACGCCAGCTGCAACAGGAACAGCAGCGGGATCACGGCCAGCGCAGCGAAGGTGGCCGCCAGCACCACGCCGGCCGAGGTGATCACCCCTCCCGTCACCGTGAGCGCCCGCAGGATTCCCTCACGGTGCCCGTGCGCGAGGGTCTCCTCACGGGCACGGGACATCAGGAAGATGCTGTAGTCGATCCCCAGTGCCACCAGGAAGACGAAGGCGAAGAGCGGCACCACCGGATCGGCGCCGGGCAGGCCGAGGACGTGGTCGAACACGAGGGTTCCCACCCCCAGGGCCGCGGCGAACGAGAGCACGTTGGCGGTCATCAGGAGCAACGGGGCCACCAGTGACCTCAGCAGCGGGATCAGCACCAGGAACACCACCAGCGTCACCAGCGGGACGACCACCACGAAGTCCCGCTGCGCGGTGTCCAGGGTGTCGAGGTTCGTGGCGCTCACCCCGCCCACCAGCGCGTCGGCCCCCTCGACCGCGCCCAGCTCGGCGCGCAGGTCGCGGACGGCCTCCACCGCCTCGGGGGACTCCGGGTCGGCGGCCAGCACGGCCTCCACCAGGACTCGACCGTCCTCCACCAGCGGCGGTGCCTGCGCGCCGGGCGGGCCGGGTTCGGTCACCGGGGCGGCGCCCTCCACCCGGGGGACCCGTTCGGCCGCCGCCACGACCTCGTCCAGGTGGCTCTCCGCGATGACCACGAGGGCGGGCGCCGCGCTGGAGTCGGCACCGAACCCCCGGGTCAGGGTCTCCTGCCCCTCAACGGCCTCGACCTCGGTGCGGAAGACCTCCGCCTGCCCGGTTCCCTGCGCGCTGAACTGGGGCGCGAAGACGGCCGCGGCCAGCAGGAGCGCGGCCGTGCCGAGCCAGAGGACGCGGGGTCGGCGGGCCACCGCGGCGGCGATCCGCCCCCAGAAGGGGTGCTGGCGCAGGACCTCGTCGGTGGTGTTCCCGGCGGCCTCACGGGCGCGGTGCGGGGCGGTGGGCCAGAAGGCGGCGCGGCCGCACAGCGCGAGGGCGGCGGGCAGGAAGGTCATGGCGGCGAGCATCGCGGCGACCACCCCGATGGCGACCACAGGGCCGAGGCTGCGGGTGGAGGCGAGGTCGGCGGCGAGCAGGCACAACACGCCGAGGATGACGGTTCCACCCGAGGCCAGGACCGGGCCGGTGACCCCGCGCACCGCCGCGAGCACGGCCTCGGGCGCCGTCTCCCGGGCCGCCAGCTCCTCCCGGTACCGGGCGACCAGGAGCAGCGCGTAGTCCGTGCAGGCGCCCACCACCAGGATGAACAGGATGCCCTGGCTCTGGCCGTTGAGGCTGACCAGCCCGGCGTCGGCGGCGGCGTAGACCAACGCGCCGGAGAGGCCGAGCGCGAGCAGCGAGGCGACGATCACCAGGACCGGGAGCAGGGGCGACCGGTAGACGGCGACGAGGATGACCAGGACCGCGACGACCGCCACGAGGAGCAGGGTGGAGTCGATGCCACCGAAGGCCGCGACCAGGTCGGCGGCGTATCCGGCGGGCCCGGTGACCTGCGCCTGGAGCCCGGGAACCGGGTGGTCGGCGAGCAGTTCACGGAGCTCGGCGACCGAGTCGCCGGTGTCGTGACCACTCCCGATCGGGACGATGAGCTGGGCCACCGAGGGGTCCTCGCTCCCCGGGATGGGGCCGACCACCGGCCCGGTGACCCATTCCCGCTCCCCGATCCGTTCCGCGAGAGCGCCTGCCTCGGCGCGTTCGTCCCCGGTGAGCTCCTGATCGCCGGACAGGACGACGATCGCCGGGACGGTGTCGCCCCGGTCGAACCGCTCGGCCAGCGCTCCGGCCTCGGTGGACTCGGCGCCGACCGGAAGGAAGGCGGAGGGGTCGTTGGTCTGTACCTCGCCGAGACGGCCGAGGAAGGCGCCGAGGGGTCCCGCGCCGAGCAGCCACACGAGGCTGACCAGCAGCGCGGCACCGATCCACAGGCGTGGGCGCCGGGTCCGGGGGGCGCGTGGTTCGTCGGGTCGGCGGGGGACGGATGGTGTCGGCACCGTGGGAGGCCCTTCCGAGACCGCGCCCGGGACGGCGCGGCTCCTTTGACTCGGAATCCGAGTCTCTTGGATTTCTAGCTACTTCTCCGCACACGTTATCGCGGTCCGGCACCCGCCCTCCACCGGGGTCAGGTACCGCCCGTCACCCCGTCGCTCGGCCGCTGGGCGTCCCGCTCGTCCGCCTCCGCGCGGCCAGCGATGTTGTCGGCCATCGAACCGAACACGACCCCGTGGAAGGGCGTGACCGCCTTCCAGTACAGGTGCCCTGCCAGTCCCCTCGGGTGGAACAGCGCCCGCTGGCAGTAGACCGTGCGCCCGTCCGCTCGGCCCACCCGCAGTTCGAGCCAGGCCGGACCCGGCAGGCGCATCTCCGCGCGCAACCGGAGCAGCTCACCCGGGACGATCTCCTCCACCCGCCAGAAGTCCAGGGAGTCCCCCACCCGCAGGCGTTCCGGGTCGCGGCGCCCCCGCCGGGGCCCCACCCCGCCCACGGCGAGGTCGATCCACCCGCGGGCCGCCCACGCCAACGGCCACGAGTACCAGCCGCGCTGACCCCCGATCCCCTCGATCACGCGCCACAGGCTCTCCGGGGACGCGTCCGCGTACCGGGCCCGCCGGTCCGTGTACAGGCTCCCGCCCGCCCAGTCGGGGTCGGTGGGCAGCGGGTCCGAGGGGGCGCTCGGCCAGGCCGCCGAGGACCAGCGCGTGTCCACCCGGTCCTCGTCGATCCGCCGCAGGGCCAACCGCACCGCCTCGTCGAACGGTATTCGGCCGTGGTCCGGGAGCGTCCGCGCCAGGTCGTCCTCACCCGCCACCGCGTCGTGCCGCAACGACTCCACCAGCGGCCGCGCCACCGAGGGCGGCACCGGCGTGATGAGGCCGACCCACAGACTGGACAGGCCCGGCGACAGCACCGGGACGGGGATGATCAGCCTCCGGGCGAGCCCCGCCACGGAGGCGAAGCGCTGGATCATCTCGGCGTAGCTGAGCACCTCGGGGCCACCGATGTCGAAGGTGCGGTCGGTCCCCTCGGGTAGCTCGTCCGCGCGCACCAGCAGCCGGAGCACGTCCCGCACGGCGATCGGCTGCACCCGGCTGCGCACCCAGCGGGGTGTGGTCATCGCCGGAAGCCGCTCCGTGAGGTGGCGGAGCATCTCGAAGGAGGCCGACCCCGAACCGATGATCACGGCGGCCCGCAGCACCACGGCCGGGACCGGCGCCTCCACCAGGATGCGCCCGACCTCTTCCCGGGAGGCCATGTGGGCGGACAGCTCGACGTGCTCGGGGGCCAGGCCGCCGAGGTAGACGATCCGGCCCGTACCCGATCGCGCCGCCGCCCCGGCGAAGGTGCGGGCCCCCTGCGCGTCGGTGCTCGCGAAGTCGCGGCCGCCGCTCATCGAGTGCACGAGGTAGTACGCCACGTCGACGTCGGCCAACGCCTCCGCCAGCCCCTCCCCGGAGACCACGTCACCGCGGACCACCTCCACGCGCTCGCGCCAGGGGTGGTCCCGCAGCTTCTCCGGGGTGCGGGCCAGGCAGCGCACCCGGTACCCGGACGCGAGCAGTTCGGGGACGAGCCGTCCGCCGATGTAGCCGCTGGCCCCGGTCACCAGGGCCAGCCGTCCCGAAGGAGCGGTGCTCATCCCCGGCTCTCCTCACTGGTGTCCTCGCGTTCGCGCGCCGACCGCGGGCCCGGTACCGCGTTCCCGCCCGGAGCCCCGGCGGCGTGCGCCCCCGTGTCGGTCCCGGCGTCGGTGCCCTCCTCGGGGTGCCGGTACCGGCGGAACGGGTTGTCACTGGGGAGGTTGCCGGTGAACCGTCCGTACATCCCGATGGTGAGCAGGACCAGGCCCACCACGTAACTGAAGATCACGTTGGGCACGCTGAAGGCCAGGACGTTGAAGTCGGTGCTCATCAGGATCAGGTTCACCAGGCCGCTGACCAGGAAGGCCCCGCCGACCGTCACGCACACCGTCGACGCGAACTTGCCGCCCAGGATCGCCGCACCCACCAGCAGCGAGCCGATCGCGATGGACAGGAAGCTCAGCGCGCCGTTCGTGGACAGCCCGGCGACCACCTCGCCCCGCGTGTCGAACAAAGGAAGCCGGATCATCATGCCGGCGCTGCCGAAACCCACCAGGACCAGACCGGTGAACCCGGCCCCGATCCGGTAGACGCGGTCCAACCGCCGGTCGGCCCGGCGTGTGGTGTCCAGATCCATGTCGTCGCCCCTTTCGGTGCTCTCACGCTCTAGAGTCGGAGGTCAGCGGCCCGCGTCACAAGTCGCACCGCTTTCGCAACGTGTTGGGGTGCCATGACCGACGCACTCGGCCCGGGGGCCGTGGCCCGACTCCTCGGTGTCGCGCCGACCACCCTGCGCAGCTGGGACCGGCGTTACGGCGTCGGCCCGCGCGAGCGCAGCCCCGGCGGGCACCGGCGCTACTCCCCTGCGGACGTCGCACGGCTGCGCACCCTGTGCCACCTCGTCGGCGAGGGCGTGCCCCCGGCCGAGGCGGCGCGGCGCGTCCTGTCGTCGGCCGACCGCTCCGTTCCGGGGCCGCGGGTACCCGCCGCATCGGCCGCTCCCCGCTCCTCCCCCGCCCTACCCGTACACGGAAGCGGGCACACTCCGACCCTCCGGGGCGTGGCCCGGGCCGCCATGCGCATGGACTCCGACCTCGTGGAGCACCTGCTCCAGACCGCCGTGGAGCGGCACGGGACCGTCGCCGCCTGGGAGGACCTCGCGAAACCCCTGCTGTACGGGATGGGCCGACGGTGGGAGGACACCCGGCGGCACGTGGAAGTGGAGCACCTGCTCTCCTGGAGCGTGTCCACGGTGCTGCGCCGCGTCCCCGCGCCGCTCGCGGCTCCCGGGACCCGTCAGCGCCCGGTCGTCCTGGCCTGCCTGCCGCACGAGATGCACAGCCTCCCGGTGGAAGCCCTGGCCGCCTCCCTGCGCGAGGCCGGGCTGACCCACCGGGTGCTGGGCCCCTGTACCCCCACCGAGGCCACCGTCCGCGCCATCGCCCGTGTCGGCCCACGCGCCGTGGTGCTGTGGTGCCACGCCAGCGGGGACCACGACGCGGAGACCCTGCGCGCCGTGGCCCGCACCGCCGCCTCGGCGCCTCAGCGCACCGCCGTGTACACCGCCGGGCCGGGCTGGCGGGGGGTCGGGGACACGCTGCGGGTCGCCGACGGGCACCTGGACTCCCTCACCGAGGGCGTGCGGGTCCTCGGCGGCTGACCACCGGAGGCCGCCGCCGGGAGGCGCCGCCCGGGAGGGCCCCGGCGAGTGACGAGCGCAGCGTGTACCAGAGGTGGTCGGCGCTGGTCAGCGACATCGCCGCGACCGGGGTGGTCAGGCCCATGGCGAACTCGCGGACCGGGCCCGTGTCGCCGTCCAGGAAGGCCAGGACGTCGCCCAGGCGGTTGGCCGCGAAGAGCCGCGCGAAGAAGTCCGCGCCCGACACCCGTCCGCTGTCCAGGGCCCGCAGCAGGACCGCGTCCATCGCCAGGTGCCGCGCGCGGTGCGGAACCGGCGGCACCGGGACCCGGCCCCGCTCCAGCGCCCGCGCGACGGCGGCGGCCTGCCGCGACGCGCCGCTGAAGGTGTACCCCGTGGAGGGCCGGGTGGCGCCCCCCGCGGCGCCGATCCGGAACAGCCGCCGGCCGACCCGGGTGGGCAGGGACTCGTCGGTCATCGGGATGGCGCCCTGCTCGGACGCGGTGACCTCGGCCCCGTGGAGCCCGCAGCGCTCGCAGTAGTCGGCCAGCGCCCGCTCGTACTCGGCGGTGGTGAGCGCGGTCCGGCCGAACTCGGTGTACTCGACCAACGCCTCGCGTCGGGACAGCGGCAGCACGTACCCGAAGGCCACACCGCCGGGGGGTTGGGGCGGACGCAGGTCCATGAGCACCGCGGAGCCCGGGTCGAGGGCGTCCTCGGGCAGGCGCACGAACCACCCCCGGAAGTGTTGGAGGAGGCGCGTACGCCCTCCGTGCGGGGGCCGGGGCGGGCGGGTGTCGAACACCCACCGGGCGGTGAGCTCCGACCGTTCGCCGTCGGGCCCCACGGCCTGGACGGTGGCGTGTTCGGGGCCGTCCCGTGTCGTCCGCGCGTGCAGCGGTCGGAACTCCACCCCCGGGCCCGCCGAGGCCCGCACGTGCGCGTCCACATCGGTCGAGCGCAGCATCTTGTAGACGTAGGGGCGGGCCGGGGAGCGGTGCCGGGCGCCGTCCGGACCGACGACCGACAGGTCCCGCCACGAGGCCGTGAGCAGCGGGTCCCACGGCCCCGGCCCGGCCTCCCAGAAGCACCAGGTCCTCGGCGGCGGGGTCCACGGGCCCGGAGGAGGCTCCAGGACGGCCGTTCTCAGCGCTGCGCCGCGCCGATCGTTGCTTTGCCCGATGCGATGGGCCAGGGTGAGCCCAGCGGCCCCCGCTCCGATGATCACCACGTCGTAGTCGGCCATCACCCCAGCATGGCCCCTGCGGCGGTCGAAGTCCCCCGTCCACCCCGAACCGCCCGGAGGACCGATGACCACAGCGACCGAACGGATGAAGGCCGCCGAGGTGACCGAGGAGTTCGACCTCGCGGCGCCCGCCTACGACCGGCTGGTCTCCCGCAGCCCCGGCTACCACCGGGACCTGCGCGCTTCGGCGATCCGCCTGCGCCTCCCGGATCGCGGCGAAGGGCTCCTCCTGCTCGACCTGGGGTGCGGCACGGGGGCCTCCACCGCCGCCCTGGCCCGCGAGTACCCGCTGGCCCGGATCGTCGGAGTGGACTCCTCCGAGGGCATGTTGCGCGAGGCCCGCGCCAAACGGTGGTCGGACCGCGTCACCTTCCGCCGGGCCCGCGCCCAGGACCTCACCCCGGAGTGGGCCGGGGAGGCGCTCGGCGGCCCGGCCGACGCGGTGTTCGCCGCCTACCTGGTACGCAACGTGCCCGATCCGGACGCCTTCCTGGCCGGGGCGCTGGCCCTGCTGTGCCCGGGCGGGCGGATGGCGCTGCACGAGTACTCCGTGGCGGACTCCGCCGCCGCCCGAGCGGTGTGGACCGCCGTGTGCTGGGGCGTGGTCGTGCCGTCCGGACGAGTGCTCGTCGGCCGCGACGACCTGTTCCGGTACCTGTGGCGCAGCGTCCTCGACTTCGACGGCCGCGAGGCCCTGCTGGAGCGCATGGGCGCCGCGGGACTGGTGTCCGTAGCCAGCGCGCCGATGCCGGGCTGGCGCTACGGGATCACCCACACCTTCGTCGGCGCCCGCCCGTGAACCCCGACGTGAACGACCCCCGCGCCGAACGGATCGACCCGCCCGCGCCGGACGGGCCCCGACCGGGCCGCGTTCCCCGTGTGGCGGTGGTGGGCGGAGGCATCGCCGGTCTGGCCGCCGCCTGCGGGCTGGCCGAGCGCGGCGTGGGCGTGGTGGTGTTCGAACGCGAGGACGGGCTGGGCGGGCGCCTGCGGGGGTGGGACACCACCCTCGCCGACGGCAGCGCGGCCACCATGAGCCGGGGGTTCCACGCCTTCTTCCGGCAGTACTACAACCTGCGGGGACTGCTCCGACGGTCCGACCCGGGCCTGGATGCGCTCGTGCCGCTGGCCGACTACCCGCTGGTGCACAGTTCCGGGGCCCGGGACCGCTTCTCCGGCCTGCCCACCACGCCGCCGTGGAACGCCTTCGCGCTGGCCGCCGTGAGCCGCAGCTTCCCGGCGTCGGAGCTGGCCGGGGTGAACGTCCCGGCGGTGCTCCAGCTGCTGGACGCCGACGTGCCGGGCGTGCACGAGCGCCTCGGCCACCGCAGCGCCCGGGAGCTGCTGGAGGTGACCCGGTTCCCGCGCACCGCGCGCCACCTGGCCTTCGAGGTGTTCAGCCGCAGCTTCTTCGCCGCGCCCGAGCGCCTCTCCGCCGCCGAGATGGCGGTCATGTTCCACGTCTACTTCCTGGGGTCGTCGGAGGGGCTCGTGTTCGACGTGCCGCGCTCGCCGTTTCCCCAGGCGCTTTGGAATCCGTTGGAGGCGTACCTGCGCGGGCGTGGGGTCGAGTTCCGCACCGGGGCGTCGATCGACCGGATCGCGCCGGGTGAGCGTCCGGGCCACGCGGTGTTCTGGAGGGGCTCCGAAGGGGTGCGGTGCGAGGAGTTCGACGCGGCGGTACTGGCGGCGGACCCGCCGGGGCTGCGCTCACTCGTCGCGGCCTCGCCCGAGCTCGGCACGGCGGAGTGGCGGGCGCGGGTCGCGGGCGTCGCCTCGGCGCCCCCGTTCCTGGTCTCCCGCTACTGGCTGGACCGCCCCGTCCGGCCGCACCGGCAGGCCTTCCTCGGCACCGCCGGATACCCGACACTCGACAACGTGAGCGTCCTGGACCGCTATGAGGACCAGGCCCGGGAGTGGGCGGCGCGCACCGGGGGCTCGGTGGTGGAGCTGCACGCCTACGCCCTGCCCGAGGAACACGACCCCGCGGTGGAGCGGGCGTCCCTGTGGAAGCAGGCCGTCGCGGTCTACCCGGAACTGGCCGGGGCACGCGCGGTGGACGCGCGGCACGAGCTCCGTGCCGACTGCGCGCTGTTCCCTCCCGGCGGCTACCGGGACCGCTGCACGGTGACCACCCCCGACCCCACCCTGGTGGTGGCGGGCGACCACGTGCGCGTCGACCTGCCGGTCGCCCTCATGGAGGGAGCCGCCACCACCGGGTTGAGCGCCGCCAACGCGCTGTTGTCGCGGTGGGGGCTGCCGGGACACGCCCTGTGGACGGTGCCCCGGCGGGGGCGCGGCGCGCTCCTGCGCGCACTGGCCCGCGGCGCCCGTCAGCCCGGCCAGCGGCCGGTGGTCCGCAGCAGGTAGCGGCGCTCCGCGTAGGCGAGGTCGTCCCGCCACAGGCGGCGCGCCACCGTCCGCACGGCGGGGCGTACCGCCGCCGCCACCCTGCGGGCCAGGGCGAAGCCGGTGCGGTCGGACACCGCGACCGTCGCCTCGATGACGGCGGTGCGGGGAACACCGTCGCGATCGGTACCGAGCGGTGTCGCGTGGGTCTCCACCACGCTGCCCACACCCTCCCCCTCGATGATGCGCATCACCACGGTGCGGGGTTCCGGGCAGGTGAACTCGGCCCGGACCGGGACCCCCCACCGCCCCGCCACCCGGAAGCCGAGGTCGGCGACCAGCCGGTCCGGGTCGGGGTCCGGCCCCTGAGGCACCTCGGTCACCCGCAGCCCGACGAAGGAGTAGGGGTGGAACCAGGCTCCGTGCCAGGGGTCGAGACGGTTGGAGACCACGTCCTCGGGTTCGCAGCGCCCCGCCAGGCTCTCCACCGCGGCGATGCTCCGCTCCGGGCGCGGGCGCTCCGGGACGACCGGGGCGCCGGTCGGCGGCTCACCGCCGAGCGCGTCCAACCGGACCCACACGAGCACGCCGTCGTCGTGCACCGGCAGAGGACTCCAACCGGGCATCCCCTCCGAGCCGAGCGAGAGACCGTGCCAGCGGCACACCAGGCGCCCCTCGGACACCGCGCCCCGGCACAGGGGCGCCCCGAGGTGGGGGCAGGCTCCCGGTCCGGCGTGCGCGCTCCCGTCCGGGGTACGCCAGGCGACGAGTTCCGTGCCGCCGACCACCCGGCCGAAGGGGCGGTCGGCGCGCACCTCGGTACTGGCGGCCAGCACGAACCAGTTCCCGGAGGGGCGGGCCAGGGCCCGCTTGAGCGCACCGCCGATGACGGCGGGCGAGGCCTCTCGCCAGGTCGGCTCCTGCCGGGCCCAGGTGTTCCTGGGCATCCGCCGCAGCGGAAGCCGCCGCGGCTCGGGGGCGGGCATCGTCATCGGGCCTCCTCAACTGCGGTGTGCGCCCGGTCGCCGCGCGACCGGGGGTCAGTCGCCGGCCCTCGGGCCGGGCACGGTCCGCGCCCAGAGCGCGCGGGCCAGGGCGGGTGCGGCGACCGCGAGCTTGCGGGCGTCGGAGACGCGGTGGCGGACCCGCCACACGTCGAAGTCGGCGTCGGCGATCTCGTCGAGGATCTCCCGGTACAGGCGCAGGGCCGTCGCCACGCACGGGCGGGCGACCGGGGAGAGCATCGCGACACCCGGTTCGGCCTCCCGGTAGAACCCCTGGTTGACCTCCACGAGCGCCGCGAGGGCGTCGCGCACGCGCCGGTCGGACCGCCGGGTGCTGGCGCAGTGCTCCAGGAGCGGGCGGTCCACGCCGTGTGCGTCCAGGACGTCGGCGGGCAGGTAGACCCGCCCCCTGCGCAGGTCCTCGGCGACGTCGCGCAGGAAGTTGGTGAGTTGGAAGGCCTCCCCCAGCGCGGCGGCGTGCGGCGCCGCCTCCTCCCTCGGAGCGCGGGTCCCCAGGACCGGCAGGACCTGGAGCCCGATCACGGCGGCCGACCCGTACATGTACGCGCGCAGGTGGGCCAGGTCGCGGTAGGCCGTGGTGTCCAGGTCCATGCGCATCGAGTCCATGAACGCGGTGAAGTAGTCGGCCGGCAGCCCGTACCGCCGCACGGTGTGCGCGAGGGCCCGCAGGAGGGGTTCGTCCGGCCGCCCGCCCGAGAGCGCGGTGTCCAGATCGGCACCGATCGCGTCCAGCCGGGCGCGCTGGTCGGCGGTCGTGGTGCCCGGCGCGGGCTCGTCGACGATGTCGTCCACCCAGCGCGCGAACCCGTAGAGGGCGTGGACGCCGGGGCGGCGCCCGGGCGGGAGCACCCGTGTGGCCGTGTAGTAGGTACGGCCGTGGCGCGCGTGCAGCGCGCGGCAGCGGAGGTAGGCGGAGCGCAGCGGCTGTTCCGCGATCCCGGCCGCGTCCAGCTCTCCCGTGGCGGAGGTCATCGTCGCGCCCCCGTCCTCGTCGCGGCCACGACCCGCGCGGCCGCGATCTTCCCCGAGATCAGGACCGTGGGCAGCCCCACCCCGGGTGAGGTCCCGCATCCCGCCAGGAAGGCGTTGTCGACGCCCGGTACGGTGCCGCGGGGCCGGAAGGGACCGGTCTGCGCGAACGTGTGGGCCAGGGAGAAGGGTGTGCCGCGCGCCAGGCCCTGACGCGCCCAGTCGGCGGGCGTCACCAGGCGTTCGGCGCGGACCGAGGCGTCCAGTCCGGTGAGGCCGCGCGCTTCGAGCACGGACACCAGGTGGTCGCGGTAGCGGGGGCCCGCGCGGTCCCAGTCGATGTCGGCGCAGGCCAGGTTGGGCGCGGGTGCCAGGACGTACAGGAGGTGGTGGCCGTCGGGCGCCAGGGAGGGGTCGGTGACGGTGGGTTGTGTGACCAGCAGCGAGGGGTCGCTCATGGTCCTGCCGCCGTCGGTGATCTCGGCGAAGGTGCGCCGCCAGGCCGCGCCGAAGGAGATCGTGTGGTGGGACAGCCGCTCCCAGGTGCGGTCGGTGCCCAGGTGGAGGACCACGGCGGAGGGCGAGTAGCGGTGCGGCACCGGCCGCCGGGAGCGGTGGTCGAGCAGCCGGTGGGCGGCGGGCAGGTCGGCGGTGACCACCACGTGGTCGCAGGGCAGGCGCTCCCCGCCTTCGGTGATGACGGCGGTGACCCGGTTCCCCCGGCGTTCCACGCGGCGCGCGGACTCCCCGAAGCGCAGGACCGCCCCGGCCTTGGCCGCCGCCCCCGCCATGGCCTCGGCCACGGCGCGCATCCCGCCCTGGGGGAAGTGGACTCCGGCGACGGTGTCCATGTAGGCGATGACACCGTAGGCGGCCAGGGCCCGGTCGGGCGCGACCCCGGCGTAGAGCGCCTGGAAGGAGAAGACCCGGCGCAGGCGCTCGTCCTTCAGGTGGCGGCCCACCGCCCGGGACCACCGGCCGAACCCGCCCATCGCCGCGAGACGCACGAGGTCGGGGCCGAGGAGGTCGAGCGGGGAGTCGAGCCGCGCGTCGATGAACGAGCGCATCTCCACCTCGTACAGGCGGGTGAGCCATTCCCGGAGCCGCAGGTAACCGCGGGCCTCCCGGGGTCCGGCGACCCTGGCCACCTCGGCGGCCATCCGCTCGCGTTCGGTGTGGACGTCGACGGTGGAGCCATCGGCGAAGGACGCCCGGTAGGCGGGTGTCAGCGGCCGCAGCTCCAGCCGGTCGCGGACGGACTCCCCCACCGCCGCGAAGGCCTCGTCGAGGAGGTCGGGCATGGTGAGCACGGTCGGCCCGGTGTCGACGCGGAAGCCGTCCATGTCCAGGCGCCCGGCGCGCCCCCCGGGGTGGTCCTCGCGTTCGACGACCACCACCTCGCGTCCGGCTCCGAGCAGGTGGAGGGCGCAGGAGAGGCCGGACAGTCCGGCCCCCACCACGACCACGGGGTGCCTTCCCTTCCTCGCGGTCACGTTCTCGGGTCCCTTCTGCGCGGTGGTCACGTGCGGGCGGCGGTGTCGGCGAAGCGGTGCAGTCCGTCGGCGACGGCCGGGTCGAGGTCGAGCGAGCGCAGGCGTTCCCGCCCGCGCTCGGCGAGGCGGCGGCACCGGCGCCTCACCTCCTCACGGGCGCCGACGCGGTCGAGGGCGGCGGCCGTCTCCTCGGGGTCGACCCGGTTCGAGGGGTGGCCGACCCGGGAGAACAGGTCCTGGGCCGCGGTGTCCCCCGCCTCCCCCGCCAACCGGACCCCGCTGGCCAGGAGCAGGGTGCTCTTGCCCTCCCGCAGGTCCTCGAAGGCCCGCTTCCCGGTGCGGTCGGGTGCTCCGAAGGCGTCCCGGAGGTCGTCCCGGAGCTGGAAGGCCACGCCCACGTCGGTTCCGTAGGCTCGCAGCGCCGACACCGTCGACGCGTCGGCCCCCGCCATCGCGGCCCCCATGTGCAGGGGGCGCTCGACGGTGTAGGTGGCGGTCTTGAGCCGGTCGATGCGCACCGCGGTCTCCTCGGAGCGGTCGCCGAGGGCCTGGGCGGTGAGGTCGAGGAACTGCCCGGCGACGACCTCGGTGCGCATGTCCCGCCACACCGCGTGGGCCGCCGCCCCGGTGGACAGGGCGGCGAGGGACTCGTGGAGCAGGTCGTCGGCCCAGAGCACGGCGAGGTCGCCGACCAGGACGGCCAGGGACTCCCCGTAGCGGCGCGCGTCCCCGCGCATCCCGCGCTGCCGGTGCCGGGCCGTGTACACGGCGTGGAACGACGGGGCACCGCGTCGGAGCGGCGCGGCGTCCATGACGTCGTCGTGGGCGAGGGCGAAGGTCTGGAGGACCTCCAGGGCCGAACAGGCGCGCAGGGCCGCGCGGGCCCCGCGCCCCGTGGCGGCGCCTCCCCCCGCGAGCCAGCCCCACCAGGCCAGGACCGAGCGCAGACCCTTGCCGCCGTGCAGCGTGAACGCGGCCATCCGCTCGCAGAGTTCCGTCGCGAACTCCCCGTCGGCCGCACCCGCGTCGGCGACCCGTTCCGCGAGGTAGGCGGCCAACTGGTCCCGTACCGCGTCCCGAACCCCGCCGAAGTCGGCGGGCAGGGGTTCCTCCCGTGTGTCAGCTGGCGAGACGGTGATGGCCACCCCCGGTGAGTGTCCGATTTTTCGTCAAATACCTTGGAAACAAAGCATCTTGCTAAGGCGATCATTTCATGTGGCCCCCTCCGGGGCCACGCGACACTTGGAGGGCGTCCTAGACTCGGACGACGGGTGGCCGGAGGGACCGTTCACCGAGCGGTAGGGAGACCCATGGACACCGTGCCCAACACCGAGCCCTCACAGAAGGCGCTCGGACACGGCCACGGTCCCCGCACCCGCGAGGAGCTGTACGAGGCCCTTCAGGGCGACGGGCAACAGCTCGCCGTACGCCTGGTCCGCCTCCTGCACCGCATGGCCGACCGCTCCGGGATGAACCCCACCGACTTCCAGTGCTTCACGCTCCTGCGCGTGACCGGCACCATGACCCCCGGTGAGATCGCCGACAGCCTCTGTCTGTCCACCGGTTCCGTGACCGGTGTGGTGGACCGGCTCGAGGCCCACGGACTGGTCGAGCGCGCACCCCACCCGCTGGACCGGCGCAAGATCGCCGTCCGGCTCCTGGACGGCGCCGAGGGCGCTCTGCGCAGTCCCCTCCCCGGGATACGCCAGGCCATGACCGACCTGCACTCCGTCTACTCCGAGCGGGAGCTGGAGGTGATCGCGGACTGGCTGGACCGTACCGGAGCCGTCCTCGACCACCTCGTCGAACCACGGGACTGACCCCGGCCGCCGTTCCGCGCCCCGGCCCGCTCCGCCCTCGCGCCCCACCCGGCCGCAGGAGCCCACAACCGACATGGCACACCCTGACGGAAACTCTCCGCAATGTGACGGTTGCTTTACTACCCGGGACGAAAGCCTCTACCATCCCACGGGACATGTCAGCAGCCGGTGGCAGGAACCGGCACTCCAACCCCCGTAGTTTCAGTGGGGCTGGGAAGGAGCAACCATCTCATCCCTGCGCACGTACATAAAAGAAAAGACGAACCCGACGGTCTTCGGCGTCTCGGGCCTGGTGATCATCGCCTTCATCGTCATGGGCGTGGCGTTCACCGGCCCGCTGCTCGCGGCCACCGAGACGACCCGCAACTGGATCGGTGAGCGGATCGGCTGGATCTACGTCCTGGCGACGGTGTTCTTCGTGGGCACCGCCGTCTTCCTCATGCTGAGCCGCTACGGCAACATCCGGCTGGGCCCGGACGACTCACGGCCCGAGTTCAGCACGCTGGCATGGTTCGCGATGCTCTTCACCACGGGCATGGGCATCGGCCTGGTGTTCTGGGGCGTGGCCGAGCCCATCGAGCACCTGCACTGGCCGCGCGACGCCGCGCTGAACCCCGACTCCGAGGGTGTCCCCCAGCCCGAGGCCGCCTCGGAGTCGCTGGCGCTCACCTTCTTCCACTGGGGGTTCCACCCCTGGGCCGTCTACATCGCCCTCGGCCTCTCCCTGGGATACTTCGCCTACCGCAAGGGCCTCCCCCTGCGACCGGCGTCCGCGCTCTACCCGCTGCTCGGCGACCGCGCGTTCGGCTGGCCCGGCAACATCGTCGACATCCTCGCGGTGTTCGGCACGATGTTCGGCCTCGCCACGTCACTGGGGCTGGGCACGCTCCAGATCAACGGCGGGCTCACCGAGATGTTCGGGGTCCCGAACAACCCGCTGGTCCAGACCGTCATCATCGCGGTGATCTCGGCCGTGGCGCTCTTCAGCGTGCTGTCGGGCATCGACAAGGGCCTGCGGCGCCTGTCGGTGATCAACCTGTGGCTGGCCTTCATCCTGCTGGCCTTCGTGTTCCTGGTCGGCCCCAAGCTGTGGATCATCGCGAGTACCACCACCGCGACCGGCGAGTACCTGAGCAACCTAGTCTCCTGGAGCCTGTCCTTCCCCAGCCCCCGCGTCGAGCCGCAGGCCGCCGCCTGGACCCAGGCGTGGACGGTCTTCTACTGGGGCTGGTGGATCTCCTGGGCGCCGTTCGTCGGCATCTTCCTGGCCCGCATCTCGTACGGACGCACCATCCGCGAGTTCGTGATCGGCGCCCTGTTCGCACCGACCGCCGTCTGCGTCCTGTGGTTCGGCGTCTTCGGCGGCTCCGGTCTCTTCTACAACCTGTCGGGCCGGGCCAACTTCGTCGAGGGCGACGAGGCCGACGCCGCGTTCACCCTGTTGGACGCCCTGCCCATCTCCGGTGTGGTGGCCGTCATCGCGGCCGTGTGGCTGCTGGCCGTCGTGGCGATCTTCTTCATCACCTCGGCGGACTCCGGCTCCCTGGTCGTGGACATGCTGACCAACGGAGGCGCCCGCAACCCGAGCCGCTTCCAGCGCGGCTTCTGGGCGGTCTGCCTGGGCGCCGTCACCTGGATTCTCCTGGTGGCGGGAGGCGACGACGCGCTGTCGGCGCTCCAGGCGGCCTCGGTCATCACCGGCCTACCGTTCGCGGTGATCCTGCTGTTCATGGCGGTGGGCCTGTTCAAGGGTCTGGCCAGCGAACGCGCGCCGGGCGAACCGAAGAGGGCCCGGGCCGAGGACCGCCCCCGCTCCGGGGACGGTCACGGTCACGGTGGAATGCACTAGGTCCGTCGGACCGACCGACACCGACGTCGAACTGAGGAGGTAACGGTGGCACCCAAGAGGTTCAGCAACCCCTTCCACGGGGTGGTGGACATGATCACCGAGATGAACAGGATGTCGGACACGATCTCCACCATCGAGACGACCCAGGTCGGTGAGCGGGAACGCACGTTCGCCGACGCCTGGAGCCCGTCCACGGACATCCTCGCCAAGGGGAACGACCTCGTCATCCGGGCCGAGCTGCCCGGCGTGAACGAGACCGACGTCTCCGTCAGCCTGACCCACGGCGTGCTCGTCATCAGCGGTGAGCGCCACCGCGAGGAGGAGGACACCACGATCTACTACACGTCCGAACGCTTCATGGGTTCGTTCCGGCGTGAGATCAGCCTGCCCGAGGGCATCGAGGACGAGGACGTGGAGGCGGCCTTCGGCGACGGCCTCCTGGAGGTCGTCGTCCACGGCGGCGCGCACACCGGCGGCCCGCGCCAGATCGCGATCAAGAAGCGCGGTCGGCCCCGGGGGCGCCCGCTGTAGGCGTCGGCGCACGTCACCGTACACGGGGAGCCCGTGACCGGCCCCGGTCACGGGCTCCCCGTTCGCGTCCCCGGACCCGCCGGGGAGCGGAGCCTCAGAACACCCGGTCGGCCGTGTACGGGCCGATCACCGCGAGCGCCCTCGGGCGGGACAGGAGTTCGGCCGCGACCGCGGCCACGTCCTCCAGGGTGACGGCGTCGAACCGGGCCAGGTCCTCGTCGATGGAGAAGTGGCGCGGCTGGGTGAGCTCGTGCGCGAGCAGGCGCCCCATCCGGGCGTTGGTGCCCTCGCTGCCGAGCACCATGGCCCCCTGGATCTGTCCCTTGGCTCGGGCCAGCTCCTCCGGGGAGATCCCGGACGCGGCGACCTTGGCCAGCTCGTCGCGGCAGACTCCGACGACCTCGTCGGCCTTCTCCGGCAGGCAGCCCGCGTAGATCTGGAACGTACCGGTGTCCGCGTAGGCCGTGTGGTAGGCGTGCACCGCGTAGGCCAGACCGCGCTTCTCACGCACCTCCTGGAAGAGGCGGGACGACATGCCGCCGCCCAGGGCGGCGCTGAGCAGGCGCAGGGCGTGCCAGCGCGGATCGGTGCGGGTCAGCCCCTCCGAACCCAGGATGATGTGCGCCTGCTCGGTCTCACGCGGCTGCACGACCGTGCCGCCGAACGTGCGCACCGGCTCCCCGGCCCCGCGCGGACGCGAGGGGCGGGCGTCACCGGCCGCCGCGAGGCGGTCGGCGAACATGGCCCGGACCTGCTCCACCACGGTGTCGTGGTCCAGGCTGCCCGCCGCCGTCACGATGAGCTCGGAGGGGACGTAGGCGTCCCGGTACTGCTCGGCGATGCGCTCCCGCGACAGCGCGCGGATCGTGTCGGTGGTGCCCAGGATCGGGCGGCCCAGCGGGGTGTCGCCGAAGAAGTGCTCCGCGAAGACGTCGTCCACCAGGTCGGCGGGCTCGTCCTCGTACATGGCGATCTCCTCCAGGATCACGCCGCGCTCGGTCTCCACCTCGCCCTCGTCCAGCACCGAGTTGGCGACCATGTCGCCCACCACGTCCACCGCGAGCGGCAGGTCCCGGTCCAGGACCTTCGCGTAGTAGCAGGTGTGCTCCTTGGTGGTGTAGGCGTTGTGGTCGGCGCCCACCCCGTCCAGGAGCGCGGAGATCTCCAGAGCAGAACGGGTCCCGGTCCCCTTGAAGAGCAGGTGCTCCAGGAAGTGCGCCGACCCCGCGTGCGCGGAGTCCTCGTCACGGGAGCCGGTGGTCGCCGAGATCCCGAAGGCGGCGGAACGCCCCCCGGGAACGTTCTCGGTGACCACGCGCAGGCCGCCGGGCAGCACCGACCGGCGCACCAGGCCGGAGCCGCCGTCCGGCTCCAGCAGCGTGACGGTGGTACCCGGCTCCTGCTCGGCGGCGATGGGGACAGAACTCATGAATCCTTCTTCTTCGCGTCGGGACGTCCAGCAGAGCATACGCCCCGGGACGACGGCGGGGCGGCCGCGTCGTGCAGACGCGACCGCCCCGTACAGGGTCACACAGGTGTGGATCAGGTGTTCTCGGAACGCCCGCCCGAGCTGCGACGACGGCGGCGGCGCGGGGCCTCGGCCTTGTCGTCGCCCTTGTCGGAGTCCTCGTCCGGGGCCGCGGGGGCCTCGGCCTTCTCGGACTTGTCCGTCTTGGCGGCGGCCTCGGACTCCACCACCTCGACCGGCACCAGGGAGAGCTTCCCGCGGTCGTCGATCTCGCGGATCTCGACCTGGATCTTCTCGCCGATGCCGATCACGTCGTCGAGGTTCTCGATGCGCTGGCCGCCGTGCAGCTTGCGGATCTGCGAGATGTGCAGCAGACCGTCCTTGCCGGGCAGCAGCGAGACGAACGCGCCGAAGGCGGTCGTCTTGACGACGGTGCCCAGGTAGCGGTCGCCCACCTCGGGCATGGTCGGGTTCGCGATCTGGTTGATCGTGTCCCGGGCCGCCTCGGCGGAGGGGCCGTCGGTGGCACCGATGTAGATGGTGCCGTCGTCCTCGATCGAGATGTCCGCGCCGGTGTCGTCCTGGATCGAGTTGATCATCTTGCCCTTCGGGCCGATGACCTCGCCGATCTTCTCGACGGGCACCTTGACGGTGAGGATGCGCGGAGCGTTCGGGCTCATCTCGGCCGGACGCTCGATGGCCTCCTGCATGACGTCGAGGATGGCCAGACGGGCGCCGCGGGCCTGCTGGAGCGCCAGGGCCAGCTGCTCGGCGGGGATGCCGTCGAGCTTGGTGTCCAGCTGGAGCGCCGTGATGAGCTCACGGGTACCGGCGACCTTGAAGTCCATGTCGCCGAAGGCGTCCTCGGCACCGAGGATGTCGGTCAGCGTGACGAACTGGTCGCCCTCGCTGATCAGACCCATGGCGATACCGGACACCATCTCCTTCAGGGGCACACCGGCCGCCATCAGGGACATGGTGGAGGCGCAGACCGAACCCATCGAGGTGGAGCCGTTGGACCCGAGGGCCTCGGACACCTGGCGGATGGCGTACGGGAACTCCTCGCGGGCGGGCAGGACGGGCAGCAGGGCCCGCTCGGCCAGGGCGCCGTGCCCGATCTCGCGCCGCTTGGGCGAGCCCACCCGACCGGTCTCACCGGTGGAGTAGGGCGGGAAGTTGTAGTTGTGCATGTAGCGCTTGGTCTTGTCCGGGTTGAGCGTGTCAACCGTCTGCTCCATGCGCAGCATGTTCAGCGTGGTGACACCCATGATCTGGGTCTCGCCGCGCTCGAACAGGGCCGAACCGTGCACGCGGGGCAGGATGCCCACCTCGGCGCTCAGCTGGCGGATGTCCTTGGGACCGCGACCGTCGATACGGACCTGGTCGCGCAGGACGCGCTCACGCATGAGCTGCTTGCTGAGGCTGCGGAAGGCGGCGCTGACCTCCTTCTCGCGACCCTCGAAGTCCTCGGCCAGCTTCTCGGCGGCCGACGCCTTGATCTTGTCGAGCTCGGCCTCGCGGTCCTGCTTGTCCGCGATGGTGAGAGCCTTGGCGAGCTCCTCGCGCACGGCCCCCTCGACGGCGGCGTAGGCGTCGTCCTCGTAGTCGAGGAAGATCGGGAAGTCACCCTGCTCACGGCTGGCCTGGTCGGCGACGGCCTGCTGGGCCTTGCACAGCACCTTGATGAAGGGCTTGGCGGCCTCGAGGCCCTCGGCGACGGTCTGCTCGTTGGGGCCGACGGCGCCCTCGGCGACCAGCTTCAGGGTCTGGGTGGTGGACTCCGCCTCGACCATCATGATCGCGACGTCGCCGTCCTCCAGGACACGGCCGGCGACGACCATGTCGAAGGTGGCGCCCTCGAGCTCACCGTGGGTCGGGAAGCCGACCCACTGGCCGTCGATCAGCGCGACGCGGACGCCGCCGATCGGGCCGGAGAAGGGAAGGCCGGCGATCTGCGTGGACATCGAGGCCGCGTTGATGGCGACGACGTCGTACAGGTGCTCGGGGTGCAGCGACAGGATCGTCTCGACGATCTGGATCTCGTTGCGCAGGCCCTTCTTGAAGGAGGGGCGCAGCGGACGGTCGATCAGACGGCAGGTGAGGATGGCGTCCTCGGAAGGACGGCCCTCACGCCGGAAGAAGGAGCCGGGGATGCGGCCCGCGGCATACATGCGCTCCTCGACGTCCACCGTCAGGGGGAAGAAGTCGAGGTTCTCCTTGGGGCGCTTCGAGGCGGTGGTCGCCGACAGGACGACGGTCTCGTCGTCCAGGTAGACCGTGGCCGAACCAGCGGCCTGACGGGCCAGGCGGCCGGTCTCGAAGCGGATGGTGCGGGTGCCGAACTTGCCGTTGTCGATGACGGCCTCGGCCGAGTAAACGCCCTCCATGGGCGACCTCCTGTTACACGTTGCGGGCGCGGCGCCCGGACCCGACGGCCCGCGGCGCGGCGATGTTCTGCCCGTGTCGTGCCCCGGAAGGTGATGACGGCCGGTCATCGATCGAAGCCCACGGCACGCCCGAGACGGGCGGTGTCCGGAGACCACTACCGAGGACCGACCCCTGGGTCCGGGTGGCGGCACGGGTGGTGCGGGTGGCGTCCTGTCCCGGACACCACTCTGGTCACACCTTACTAACAAAGAGGGAGCGGCCGAGGCCACTCCCTCCCGAAAGACCTAGCGGCGCAGGCCCAGACGCTCGATGAGCGAGCGGTAGCGGGTGATGTCCTGCTTGGCCACGTACTTGAGCAGACGGCGGCGACGGCCGACCATCAGGAGCAGGCCACGACGGCTGTGGTGGTCGTGCTTGTGGTCCTTGAGGTGCTCGGTGAGCTCGGTGATGCGGTGCGTGAGCAGCGCGATCTGGACCTCGGGGGAGCCGGTGTCACCTTCGACGGTGGCGTACTCGGCGATGATCTTTTCCTTGGTGGCGGTGTCGATCGACACGACGCTCCTTCATTGAGAAGTCGGTACGCAGGGCGAACCCCGGTACGTGACAGGGTTCAGACGCGACGACCGCGCGTACGAGCAGTCGCCGTCGCGTGTGGTGCGCGCGGCCCGCCGCCGATGGCGTGGGTACGCCGCGCTCCCGCCGAGTCCGCCCCCGAAGGGACGCACCTCGCTGCGGGCACACGTGGACGGACCCACCCTACAGCAGGCGGAGCGGGCTCGGGACCCGGTTCCGGGGTGACGGCGGCCTCAGGACACTCCCAGGACCTCGCGGCAGCGATCCACGTCACGGCGCATCGCCGCGATGAGGGCGTCGATGTCGTCGAAGCGCTCCTGACCCCGGATGCGCGCCGTGAAGTCGACCGCCATGCGCAGGCCGTACAGGTCCAGGTCGTCGCGGTCCAGGGCGTAGGCCTCCACGGTGCGCTCGGCACCGTCGAAGGTGGGGTTGGTGCCCACGGAGATCGCCGCGGGCCAGCGCGACTCGTGCCCCGGCACCGGCTCGAGCCGGGTCAGCCACCCCGCGTACACGCCGTCGCCGGGAACGGCGGTGTCGGGGGGCAGGTCGGCGTTCGCGGTGGGGAACCCGAGGAGTTCACGTCCTCGCGCGGCGCCGTGCACGATCTCCCCCGAGACCCGGTGCGGACGCCCCAGGAGTGCGGCGGCGGCGGCCACGTCCCCCTCGTCCAACAGGGCCCGCACCCGGGTGGAGGTGATGGTGTCGCCGTCCGCGACCAGGCGCACGCCGTCGGCGGTGAAGTCGAGCTTCTCCCCCAGTTCCGCGAGCACGGTGACGTCTCCGGCCGCCCGGTGCCCGAACCGGAAGTCCTCACCGACCACCACGGCGGCGGCGCCGAGCCGGTCGGAGAGCACGCGCCGGGCGAACTCCTCGGGAGCGAGGGCGGACAGCGCCTCGTCGAAGGGCAGGACGCACACGGCGTCGACTCCGAGCGGTTCCATGAGTTCCACCCGGCGCTCCACCGGGGTCAGGACCGCCGGGGTGGTCCCGCGCAGTACCCGCTCGGGGTGCGGGTCGAAGGTGACCGCGACCACCGGAAGGCCGAGCCGGTCGGCGCGGGCGCGCGCGGCGGCCAGGATCGCCCGGTGTCCTCGGTGCACGCCGTCGAAGACGCCCACCGCCACCACGGACCGCCCCCAGTCGGAGGGGATGTCCCCCAGCCCGTCCCATCGCAGCACGTTCGGTCCCCTTCGGTCACGTTGTCTCGGTCCACGTCAAGCCTGCCACGTCGCTCCCCCGCTTCCGCCACGCACCCGGGGCGCCCAGGCGGCCCCGTCGGAGAACTCGACCCCGATGTCCCGAGAAAGTCCGGGAAACCTTCGTGAAACCCACACACACCCAGTGACGCCTCGCCATCTTCGCCGAAGTGGACACACTGACATCGAACCTCCGCACGGAAGTCTGCATCCAGCCGCCCTTCGCATACGGCGGTGGCATGGCGGGTAGCATAAGTGTCATGAGTGGCACTACCAAGAAGTACTCCGTCACCCTTCCCGAGGACCTCGCCGAGGACGCGCGCTCCCGTAGCGGCGGATCTGGGCTCTCCGCCTACGTCACCAACGCGGTCAGACGTCAAGTGCAGCGCGACCAGCTGGCCGAGCTGGTCGGGACGCTGGAAGCTGAGAACGGCCCGGTCACGGACCAACGAATGAGTGAGATACGCGACGAGATGCGCCGGGCTCTGCGAGAGCAGGGAGTCAGCGCGTCCGATTCCGCGCAGAAAGAGAAAGAGAACGAGGCCGCGTGAGTTCCGCCCCCCACACCCCGGTCAGGTCCCTGGTTCTCGACAGCGAGGGTCTCGCCGGGGCCATCCGGAGAGACGGCCTGATCAGCGACTGGCTGGCCACCGCTCTCCGCGACGACATGACCGTTCTGACCAGCGCGGCCACGCTCGTGGAGACCGTGCATCCCGGGATCAAGCGTCCCGCGCTGGAATGGACCCTCTCCCGGATCGCCGTCGAACCGGTCACGGAACAGGTCGCGCGGGCAGCGTGCGCTCTGCTCTCCGAGGCGGGCCTTCACGGCCACAAGCACGCGATCGACGCCATGCTGTGTGCCACCGCGCTCCAGGCGGAGGGGCCCGCTGTCATCCTGACCTCTGATCCGGACGATCTCCTGGCCCTGTGCGCCGGTCGGGCCGCCGTCATCAAGATCTGATCAGGCCGGGGAGAACACCACGACCGGCTTCATGTGACCCGGGCGGTTCTCGCCCAGGGCGATCACCGAGCCGTCCGGGGCGAACAACCCCACCGGCCCCTCCCCCAGCGAGCTCTCACTGATCCGGTTGCCGTGGCGGATCGCCCTGGTCTCGGCCTCGTCCATGGTCCGCACCGGGAAGGCCGCGGCGACCGCGTGGGCCAGCGGCACCAGGGTGAACTCCGTGGCGAGCTGGTCGAGCGTGCGGGCCTGGGACAGGTCGTAGGGGCCCACGCGGTTGCGGCGCAGGGCCGTGAGGTGCCCGCCCACACCGAGGTCGGCGCCCATGTCGCGGGCGAGGGAACGGATGTAGGTACCGCTGGAACCGGTGATCACCGCGTCCACGTCGACGAAACCGTCCGGGGTGTGCCGGATCGCGGTCACGTCGAACTGGGAGACGGTGACCGTCCTCGCCTTGAGCGCGACCTCCTTGCCCTCGCGGGCCGACTTGTAGGCGCGCTTGCCGTCCACCTTGATCGCGCTGACCTGCGGCGGGACCTGCTGGATCGGGCCGGTGAGCTTCGCGACGGCCGCGTGTACACCGGCGTCGGTGACGGCGGACGCGTCCACCCGGGCACCGGGTTCGCCCTCGGCGTCGTCGGTGTTGGTGACTAGCCCGAGGCGGATCGTCGCCTCGTAGGTCTTCTCGGTCAGGGTCAGGTGACCGAGCAGCTTCGTGCCCTTCTCGATCCCCAGGACCAGGACACCGGTGGCCATCGGGTCCAGGGTGCCCGCGTGGCCCACCCTCCGGGTGCGCGCGAGCCCCCGGGTCTTCGCGACCACGTCGTGCGAGGTCCAGTCGGCGGGCTTGTCGACGACCACGACACCGCTGTCGGCCATGGGGTTCCTTCCGGAAGGGGAGAGAGGGGCGGCGACCGCTGCCGCCGCCCCGGGGTTGCTGGTTACTCGTCGTCCTCGTCGTCCTCACGAGGAGCCTTGTACGGGTCGGCTTCACCCGCGTGCCGGGCACCGGTGGCCCGCTGGGCCACCTCCTCGTCGGACTTGCGCGCCTCGACCAGCAGCTTCTCGATGTGCTGGGCGTTCTCCTGCACCTCGTCGATGACGAAGGTCAGGCTGGGCGTGTGACGGATACCGGTCTGGCGGCCGACCTCGCTGCGGATCACGCCCTTGGCGCTTTCCAGGGCGGCGGCGCTGGCCGCCTTCTCCTCAGGCGTGCCGAACACCGTGTAGTACACCGTGGCGTCCCGCAGGTCGGCGGTGATCCGGGCGTCGGTCACGGTGACGAAACCCAGGCGCGGGTCCTTGATGCGCCGGTCCAGCATCTCGGCGACGATCCGCTGGATACGGTCGGCGATCTTTCGCGCGCGTGCGGCGTCAACCATCGTCAGTCTTCCTCTTCGTTGAAGAGCCGCTGCCTCGCGGAGAGCAGCTCCAGTTCGGGACGGCCCGCGACGAAACGCTCGCAGGTGTCCATCTGGTCCCGGGCGTGGGCCGCGGTCGGCGCGACCACGGCCACCCCGATCCTGGCCCGACGGTAGAGGTCGTGTTCCCCGACCTCGGAGACCGACACCGAGAACTTCCGTCGTAGTTCGGCGATGACCGGCCGGACCAGCGAACGCTTCTGTTTGAGCGAGTGGACGTCTCCGAGGAGCACGTCCAGGGTCAGCGCCCCAACGTACAAATGATCACCTGTGGTGTTGTGTGAGCCGTCAAAGGCGGGGCCCCGGACAGGATCGTCCGGGGCCCCAGGTGGATCAGTCCTCGCGACTAGTCGCGGGGCTTCTCCTGCATCTCGTAGGTCTCGATGACGTCCTCGACCCGGATGTCGTTGTAACCGACACCGATACCGCACTCGAAGCCCTCGCGGACCTCGGTGGCGTCGTCCTTGAACCGGCGCAGCGACTCGACGTTGAGGTTCTCGGAGATGACCTTGCCCTCGCGGATGAGCCGTGCCTTGGTGTTGCGACGGATGAGACCGTCGCGGACGATGGCACCGGCGATGTTGCCGATCTTCGGCACCTTGAAGACCTCGCGGACCTCGGCGCTGCCGAGCTGGACCTCCTCGTAGATGGGCTTGAGGAGACCCTTGACCGCGGCCTCGACCTCGTCGATGGCCTGGTAGATGACCGAGTAGTACCGGATGTCGACGCCCATGCGGTCCGCCAGCTGGCTGTTCTTGCCCTCGGGCCGAACATTGAAGCCGACGATGATCGCGTCCGCGGACGACGCCAGGTTGATGTCGTTCTGCGTGATGGCACCGACGCCGCGTCCGATGATCCGGATGCTGACCTCGTCGCCACCGGCGTCGATCTTGAGCAGCGACTCCTCGAGCGCCTCGACCGAACCGGACATGTCGCCCTTGATGAGGAGGAGCAGCTCGGAGCGCTCGCCCTCCTTGATGGCCGACTGCCAGTTGTCGAGGGTGACCCGGCGGGCCGACTTCGCCTGCTGGGCGAAGCGCTCGCGCGCCTCGCGCTGCTGGGCGATCTGACGGGCCACGCGGTCGTCCTTGACGACCAGGAAGCTGTCACCGGCGCTGGGCACGTTGGTCAGACCCAGGACCTGGACCGGACGGGACGGCTCGGCCGACTGCACGTTGTCGCCGTGCTCGTCGAGCATGGCGCGAACGCGACCGAAGGCGTCGCCGCAGACGATGGAGTCACCGACGTTGAGCGTGCCGCGCTGGACCAGCACCGTGGCCATCGAACCGCGACCGCGGTCCAGGTAGGCCTCGATCGCCAGACCCTGGGCATCCATGTCCGGGTTGGCCTGGAGGTCCAGGGCCGCGTCGGACGTGAGGACGATCGACTCCAGCAGGGCGTCGATGTTGTCGCCCTTGAGCGCGGAGATGTCCACGAACTGGACGTCGCCGCCGTACTCCTCGGCCACGAGACCGTACTCGGTCAGCTGGGCGCGCACCCGCTGCGGGTCCGCTCCCTCGACGTCGATCTTGTTGACCGCGACCACGATCGGCACCTCGGCCGCCTTGGCGTGGTCGATAGCCTCGGCCGTCTGCGGCTTGACGCCGTCGTCGGCCGCCACGACCAGCACGGCGACGTCGGTGACCTTCGCACCACGGGCACGCATGGCGGTGAACGCCTCGTGACCGGGGGTGTCGATGAAGGTGATCTTGCGCTCTTCGCCGTCCACCTCGGTCGCGACCTGGTAGGCGCCGATGTGCTGGGTGATACCGCCGGCCTCGCCGCTGACGACGTTGGACTTGCGGATGGTGTCCAGCAGTCGCGTCTTACCGTGGTCGACGTGACCCATGACGGTGACCACGGGCGGGCGCGGACGCAGGTCGGCGTCGCCGCCCTCGTCCTCACCGAACTCGATGGAGAAGGACTCCAGCAGCTCGCGGTCCTCGTCCTCGGGGCTCACGACCTCGATCGTGTACTGCAGCTCCTCGCCGAGAAGCTGGAGCGTCTCGTCGGGCAGCGACTGGGTCGCGGTGACCATCTCGCCCAGGTGCATCATGACCTGGACCAGCGACGCCGGGTTGACGTCGATCTTGTCGCCGAAGTCCGAGAGCGAGGCGCCACGGGACAGGCGGATGACCTGGCCGTTGCCGCTCGGGATCTTGACGCCGCCGAAGGACGGGGCCTGGAGGTCGTTGAACTCCTGACGCCGCTGCTTCTTGGACTTGCGGGCACGCCCGGGACGCCCGCCCGGACGGCCGAACGCACCGGCCGTGCCGCCACCGCGACCACGGCCGCCGCCACCGGGACGACCACCGAAACCGCCGGGACGACCGCCGCCGCCACCGCCGCCGGGACGCGGACCCGCACCGGCGGGAGCGCCACCACGGCCACGGCCTCCGCCGCCACCGGGGCGACCGCCGCCGCCACCGCGACCGCCGGCCGGAGCGGCCGGGCGGGACGAGGGCATGTTCATCGGGCTGGGACGCGGACCGCCGGGACGCGGAGCGCCCGCACCGCCCGGTCGCGGAGCACCGCCACCGGGACGCGGAGCACCCGCGGCGCCACCGGGACGCGGGGCGCGCTGCTCGCCGCCGCCCTGCGGACCACCGGGACGGGGGCCCGGACGCGGGCCGCCGGCACCGCCGGGACGCGGAGCTCCGCCGCCCGGACGCGGAGCGCGCTGCTCGCCGCCGCCCTGCGGACCACCGGGACGGGGGCCCGGACGCGGGCCGCCGGCACCGCCGGGGCGCGGGGACGCGGGCTTGGAGCCCATGCCCGAGGCGTTGGACGCGAACGGGTTGTTGCCCGGACGCGGGCCCGGACGGGGACCGCCGGGACGCGGGCCGCGGCCGCCGTCGCGACCACCCTCGCGGCCGCCGGAACGCTCCGGGCGCTCACCGCGCTGGGGACGGTCGCCACGGGCGCCCTGGGCGCCGCCCGGCTTGGGGCCGCCGGGGCGCGGGGCCTCGCCGCGGGCAGCCCTCGGAGCCGGCTTGGGGCCGGGCTTGGGAGCGGACTCGGGCCGCTCGGCGGGCTGCTCGAAATGCGGGACCGCGGGCTTGTCCACCGGCGCGGCGGGCTTCTCCACCGGCGCGGCGGGCTTCTCGGCCTTGGGCGCCGCGGGACGCGCGGCGGGGCCGGGCTTGGGACCCGGCTTGGGCGCGGGGCCGGGCTTGGGAGCCGCGGGACGCGCCGCACCTTCGGCGGGCTTGGCGGCGGGGCCCGGCTTGGGGGCTCCGCCCTTCTTGCCGCCGTCGGAACCGTTGTTGAAAGCTTCCTGCAGGCGTCGAACGACGGGGGCCTCTATCGTCGAGGACGCCGATCGGACGAATTCGCCCATCTCGTTGAGCTTGGCCAGCACGGCCTTGCTCTCTACACCGAACTCCTTGGCGAGTTCGTACACCCGGACCTTCGCCACACTTCTCCTTCAGCTTCGGTCCGGGACATGGGCTTGTGCCGGACCGTCGTTAGCTTGAGTTACTCATCGCTGCGTACTCATCAGGCGCTCATCGCAATCTCGACCTGCTTCCTCATCGCTACACAACAATGGGCCAGCTCATCCGTGCCGACACAGCACTACACGCCGACCTCGATCACTTCAACCACGGGGTCGGCGCGGACATTCCAACCCTATCCGGAACCGAGTCGCGCTCGATCACGCGGGGCCTCACCAAGAAGGGACGTCACAAGTGAGACGTCCCACCCGGTGGCTCCGCCGCCGTTCCGACTCCGGAAGGCGCGGGACCATGCTCTGCGGCGTTCGGCGAGCTCCAGGCATCGCCGATCGTGGTGCAGATAGGCGCCGCGCCCCGGGAGTCGGCCTCGGGTGTCGGGCGTGATGACCGTGCCCACGGCCACCAGCCGCACGAGGTCGGACTGGACTGTCCGCGACCGACAACCCACGCACGTACGCACGGGGCGGTCAGGACCGTCAACGGCCACCCTATCGCGTCGGGACATGGGCGCGACCCGATTAACCGGCCGAAGGGGTGTCTTCGTCCCCCCGGACGGTCTCGTCGGTGTCCTCGGCCGCGGCCGCCACGGGCTCGGCGTCGGAACGGATGTCGATGCGCCACCCGGTGAGGCGCGCGGCGAGGCGGGCGTTCTGGCCCTCCTTGCCGATCGCCAGCGACTGCTGGTAGTCGGGGACGACCACGCGGGCGACCCGCGCGGCCATGTCGAGGATCTCCACGGAGTTGACCCGGGCCGGGGAGAGCGCGTTGGCGACGAACACGGCGGGGTCCTCGGAGTAGTCGACGATGTCGATCTTCTCGCCGTGGAGCTCGGCCATGACGTTGCGGACGCGGCTGCCCAGCGGGCCGATGCAGGCGCCCTTGGCGTTGACGCCGCCCCGGTTGGAGCGGACCGCCATCTTCGTGCGGTGACCGGCCTCCCGGGCGATCGCGGAGATCTCGACGGTGCGGTCCGCGATCTCGGGGACCTCCAACTCGAAGAGCTTGCGCACCAGGTTGGGGTGGGTCCGCGACAGGGTCACCGAGGGACCCCGATGGCCCTTGCGGACCTGCACCACGTAGGCGCGCAGGCGCTCGCCGTGGGTGTAGTCCTCGGTGGGGACCTGCTCCTGCGGGGGCAGGATCGCCTCCAGCTTGCCGAGGTCGACCAGCACGTTGCGCGGGTCCTTGCCCTGCTGGATGATCCCGGAGACGATGTCGTGCTCGCGTCCGGCGAACTCGCCCAGGGTCAGCTCGTCCTCGGCGTCGCGCAGACGCTGGAGGATGACCTGCTTGGCGGTCGAGGTCGCGATGCGGCCGAAGCCGGTGGGGGTGCCGTCGAACTCGCCGACGACCACGCCGTCCTCGTCGGTCTCGGTGACCCACACGACCACGTGGCCGGTGGAGCGGTTGAGCTCCACGCGGGCCTTCTTGTCGGGGCCCTCCTCGCGGTGGTAGGCGATGAGGAGGGCGTCCTCGATGGCCTTGGCCACCAGTTCGACGGCGATGTCCTTCTCGCGCTCCAGGCTGCGCAGGACGCTCATGTCAATATCCACGGGGCTCCCCCTCTAGTCCGCCGCGTCGGTGTCGGCTTCGCGACGGAATTCCACCTGGACCTTGGCCTTGGCGACGGAGTCGTAGGCCAGGGTGCGGGGCCGTCCCCTGACGTCCAGGGTCACGCCCTGGTCGTCGGAACCGGTGACACGACCGGTGAGGTCGCCGCCCTCGACGAGGGAGACCTTCACCAGGCGGCCCTGGGAGCGCCGCCAGTGGCGCGGCAGCGTGAGCGGGCGGTCCACCCCCGGGGAGGTGACCTCCAGCACGTAGGGCTGCTCGCCCATGACGTCGGAGGCGTCCAGGCTCTCGTTGACGGCCTGGCTGACCTCGCCGACGGTGTCCAGGTCGACCCCGTCGTCGGAGTCCACGACCACGCGCAGCACCCGGCGTTTGCCCGCGGGTGTCAGCTCGACGGCCTCCAGGTCCAGTCCGGCCTCGGCCAGTACCGGCTCAAGCAGCTCGGCGATGCGCTCGTTGCGCGCCTGCGCTCCCATGCGTGATTAGCCCCTCAAACGGCGAAATCCCGCCCGCTCGGCCGTGTGCCGTCGAACGGGGCGGTCCAGCTCTGTACGTAGTCTGCGTTGATTCCGCTCCGCGCCCCGCGAGGGGAGCCGAGCGCCGCGCGCCGCGTGCGGCGGCGGTCGTGGTGCAAGGGTATCCACACCTGAGCGCCGCCCAGGTCGGTACACGCGGGCGGGGCGGCCCGGGGAGGGGGCGGGGGCCCACCGGAACACCGTTCTGGCATGGGGTGTCGGCCCGGCCCGCGACCGTCTCGGGGCGTGGAAAGATGGGGGCTGACCGTCGGCGACGGCGGTCCTGTGGACACCGCGGGGCACGGGAGGAGAGCGCGTGGACCAGGGGTATGCCAGCGGTCGCACGCCGCCCGGGCTTTCGAGGAGGTCCTTCACTGCCGGGGGCCTGGCGCTCTCGGGCGTGGCCGTGACCGGAGTGGTCGCGGGCGCCGTCGGGGTGAGCGGGTGCGGCGGGGCCGACTGGTACCCGTACGACGTGACTCCGGACGTCGCCGTGCTGCGCGCGCTCATCCGCGAGAAGGAGCGGGCGGTCGTGCGCGTCGAGGCGGCGTTGGCCGGGGGGACCGGCCCCGGAGACCTCCTGGAGCGGCTGTTGGAGGACCACGCCACCCACCTGGACGCCCTGCTGGACGCCCTGCCGGAGGGGGTGGCCGCGCACGCGGAGGACGCGGAGGACGACGACGCGGACGGTGCCCCGCCCGGGGAGGACGTTCCCGTGGAGGGGGTCGCGGACACCCCCGGGCTGCGTGCCCTGGCGGCGGCCGCGACCAGCGCCCGGCTCGACCAGGCGGCGGCGGTGACCGACCCGGGCCTGGCCCAGCTCGTGAGCGCGATCGGGGCGTGCGAGGCCGGGCACGCGCACCTGCTCGCCCGGGCCTGAACGACGGCGGTCGAGCGGTCGAGGAACAACCCAGCGGCGTCCGAGCGACGTGAGGCGGAGAAGGCAGGTAGTCAGGTGAGCAAGAGCCCCGCGCCCGCACAGGGCACCCACGGCCCGGGCGCCGCGGCGTCCCCGTCCGAGGGGGGTGACCCGTCCGGCGCGGCCCTGGCCGAGGCCCTGAGCGCCGAGCACGCGGCCGTGTACGGGTACGAGTTCGTCGGCGGGGCCGCCGACGACAAGAAGCGGCGCGAACGCGCCTCGTCGTCCGCCCACGAACACAAGGCGTTGCGGGACGCCCTGCACGCGGCCTCGGTGGAGCGCGGGATGGACCCGCCCGCCGCGCTGGCCTCCTATCCGCTCCCCGAGGGGCGCGGTGACGGCGCGATGGACGGTTTCGCCGTCGGCCTGGAACACACCACGATGAGCGCCTACCTGTGGCTGAGCGCGTCGGACGACACCGACCTGCGCGTCACCGCGGCGCGCGCCCTCCAGGAGGCGACGGTGCGATCGCTGGAGTGGGACGCCGCGCTCGACCCCCTTCCCGGCTTCGAACGGGGCTGACCGCGCCCCGCCGGCGACGAACGCGGAGAAGGGGGCTCTCGCGCACCGGCGCGGGAGCCCCCTCTCGGTCCGTCCGGTGCCCTACGGGGCGCAGGCGGCCACGGTGCTCTCGACGATCTCGCCGACCGGCACGTCGGTGCGCTCACCCGTGCGGCGGTCGCGCAGCTCGACCAGGCCGTCCTTGAGCCCGCGGCCGACGATGACCACGGTGGGCACGCCCAGCAGCTCGGCGTCGTTGAACTTCACGCCGGGGGCCGCCTTGCGGTCGTCGACCAGCACGCGGAGCCCGCGCGCCTCCAGTTCGCGGCCGATCCTCAGGGCCTCCTCGACCTCGCCGCCCTTGCCGGTACCGACCACGTGCACGTCGGCCGGGGCGATCTCGCGCGGCCACACGATGCCCTTGTCGTCGTGGGACTGCTCGACGACGGAGGCGACGGCGCGCGAGACGCCGATGCCGTAGGAGCCCATGGTGACGCGCCGGGGCTTGCCGTCGGGGCCGAGGGCGTCGAGCTTGAAGGCGTCGGTGTACTTGCGGCCCAGCTGGAAGATGTGCCCGATCTCGATGCCGCGCGCGGTGTACAGGGTGCCCTGGCCGTCCGGCGAGGCGTCGCCGTCGCGCACCTCGGCGACGTCGATGGTGCCGTCGGGGGTGAAGTCGCGCCCGGCCACGAGGTCGATCACGTGGTGGTCGGGCCGGTCGGCTCCGGTCACCCAGGAGGTGCCGGTGGCCACACGCGGGTCGACGAGGTAGCGGACCTTGTTGTCGAGCAGGGCGCGCGGGCCGATGTAGCCCTTGGCCAGGAAGGTGTTGGCGGCGAAGTCGGCGTCGTCCAGGAGCGCCACCTCGGTGGGCTCCAGGGCCGCCTCCAGGCGCTTGAGGTCGACCTCGCGGTCGCCGGGCAGGCCGATGCCGAGGAGCTCCCACTCCTTGCTGCCGGGGGCGCGGGTCTTGACCAGGACGTTCTTGAGGGTGTCCGCCTCGGTGAAGTCGCGGCCCAGCTCGGCGCCGTTGAGGAAATCCACCAGGGTCTGGATGGTGGCGGTGCCGGGGGTGTGGTGCACCCGGGCCTCGGGCAGCCCGTCGACGGGGAGTTCCGCGGGGGCCGGGGTGCGCACGGCCTCGACGTTGGCCGCGTAGTCGGAGCCCGTGCTGCGGACGAAGGTGTCCTCGCCGGTGGGTGCGACCGCCAGGAACTCCTCGGAGGCCGAGCCGCCCATGGCGCCGGAGGTCGCGGAGACGATGACGTAGTCCAGGCCGAGCCGGTCGAAGATCCGGATGTAGGCGGCCCGGTGCCGGTCGTAGGACTCCTGGAGGCCCTCGTCGTCCACGTCGAAGGAGTAGGAGTCCTTCATGTGGAACTCGCGGCCGCGCAGCACCCCGGCCCGGGGGCGGGCCTCGTCGCGGAACTTCTCCTGGATCTGGTAGAGCACGACCGGGAAGTCCTTGTAGGAGGAGTACTCGCCCTTGACGAGAAGGGTGAAGAGCTCCTCGTGCGTGGGGCCGAGCAGGTAGTCGGCACCCTTGCGGTCCTTGAGACGGAAGAGGGTCTCGCCGTACTCCTCCCAGCGCCCGGTGGTCTCGTAGTACTCCCGGGGCAGCAGCGCGGGCAGCAGCACCTCCTGACCGCCCATGGCGTCCATCTCCTCGCGCACGACGCGGGCGACGTTCTCCAGGACGATCTTGCCCAGGGGGAGCCACGTGTAGACACCGGGGGCGGCGCGGCGCACGTAGCCGGCGCGGACGAGGAGCTTGTGGCTCGGCACCTCGGCGTCCGCCGGGTCCTCACGCAGGGTGCGCAGGAACAGGGTCGACATCCGCAGTAGCACGGCCACTCCTCGGTGATCGCGCCCGACAGGGGCGCGGGTTGGGACTTCTGGGGAACCCCAGGCTAGCGCTCCTTCGAGGGGGAACGCGCGCCCGTTTCCGAAGGCTCCCGGCTGCGCCTAACGTTGGGGGGATCGTGGGAAGTGAGGCGGGGGCATGGGCAGACGTGTGCGTGACAGGGTCGAGGCCGAGGAGGAGGTCTCGGTGGTACCCGGGGTGGACCTGCTCGCCGACGCGGACCGGCCCAACTCGTGGTTCCTGCTGGTGGAGGGCACGCCGCAGTCGCACGTGGACCTGTCCGACCCCGGCTACCTCGACTTCTCGTACGTACGGCGGATCGCGCACGCGGCCGACCTGGTGGCCCCCGAGGGCGAGCCGGTCGAGGCGATGCACCTGGGAGCCGGGGCCCTGACGGTGGCGCGGTACGTGGCGCACACCCGGCCGGGGTCGCGCCAGCGGGCGGTCGACGTGGACGCGGCCCTGGTGGAAACGGTGCGACGCCGGCTCCCGTGGGACCGCAGGGCCCAGCTGAGGGTGGGGATCGGCGACGCCCGGGACTGGATCGCCGCCAGGCGCGAGGACAGCGCGGACCTCATCGTGTCCGACGTCTTCTCCGGGGCCCGGACCCCGGCCCGGCTGACCTCGGCGGAGTTCTACGCGGAGGCGGCGCGGGTGCTGCGGCCGGGCGGCTTCCTGGTGGTCAACGTCGGGGACGGCTACGCGCTGGAGCACACGCGCACCCAGGTCGCGACGGTCCGCTCGGTGCTGCCGCACGTGGTGATGACCGCCGAACCGGGCATCCTGCGGGGGCGCCGGTTCGGCAACCTGGTGCTGGTGGCGGGCCACCGGCCGCTGCCCGTGGAGGAGCTGGGCCGCCGGGCCCACCGGGACCCGGAGATGGCCCGGTTGGTGGAGGGCGGGGACCTGGACCGGTTCGCGTCGGGCCGCTCCCCCGTGGCGGACGCCGACGCGGTGGACTCCCCCGCGCCGCCGACCGACATCTTCTGAGCGTCCCACCGGAGCGGAGGCCCCTGGTCCGACCGCGGACGCCTCCGGGCGTACTCCGCGGGGAGTAGGGCCCTACCCCGAAGTGTCGCCGTGGGGAGGACGGACGCGGCGGTGTGTCGGACGTACCGTCGGTGGGGTGCCAGCACTACTCTCCCGCGTCCCGCGCCCCACCCGCACCGACCTGTGGCTGGCCTCGGGCCTGCTGTTGCTCTCCTGGGGCAGCACCGCCCTGGTCGGGGTGGTCGACCCGGTCCCCGACGACCGTGACCCCTGGCCCTGGGGGTACGCGCTCGTCGTGGCGGCCTGCCTGCCGCTCCTGTGGCGTACCGCCCTGCCGCGCACGGTCGCCGTGGTCTCGGTGGTGGCCGCCACCGTCTACTACCCGCTGGGCTTCCCGGACGGCATGGTGATGCTGTGCACCGCCGTGATGCTCTACAGCGTGGTGCGCTGGGGGTACCGGGCCTTCGGCTGGACCCTGGGCATCGGGCAGTTCGTCGCCGTGAACGGTTACGAGTACCTGTCCACGGGCACCTACCGGCCCGAGGCGGTCGGCATCGTGGCCTGGGTCCTGCTCCTTCTGTGCGCGGCCGAGGTGGTGCGCTGGCGCCAGGAGTACCTGCGGGCGGACCGCGAGCGGGAGGAGGAGGCCGCCCGGACCCGTGAGGAGGAGCTCCTGCGCAGGGCCTCGGACGAGCGGCTGAGACTGGCCCGGGACGTCCACGACACGGTGGCGCACAACATCTCGCTGATCAACGTGCAGGCGGGCACGGCCCTGTACCTGATGGAGAGCCAGCCGGAGCGGGCCGCCGAGGCGCTCTCCACCATCAAGCAGACCAGCAAGGACACGCTGAGCGAACTGCGGTCCATGCTGGGTGTGCTGCGCGCGGTGGACGAGGACGGGGCCGCGCCCCGCTCGCCCGTTCCGGGGCTGGACCGCGTGCCGGACCTGGTGGAGGCCGCCCGAGGCGCGGGGCTGGACACCGGGGTGGAGGTGACCGGAGAGCCGCGGCGGTTGTCGGTGGGGACCGAGGGAGTGGCCTACCGGGCCGTCCAGGAGGCGCTCACCAACGTGGTGCGCCATGCGGGGGCGGACGGCGTCCGGGTGCGCATCGGCTACGGGCCCGACGAACTGACGGTGGAGGTCACCGACGACGGGCGCGGGACCATGGGCCCACCCGCCGAGGGCAACGGCATCACGGGCATGCGCGAACGGGCCGCGCTCGTCGGTGGGACGGTGGACGTCGGGCCCGTGGACGGGGCAGGATTCCGGGTGCGGGTGCGGCTGCCGATCGACGGTGGCCCCGCGACCGAACCGGGGGGAACGGGTTGATCCGAGTACTGCTCGCCGATGACCAGGCACTGGTGCGGGCCGGGTTCCGGGCCCTGTTGGACAGCGCGCCCGACATCCAGGTCGTCGCGGAGGCCGCGGACGGCGCCGAGGCGGTGCGGCTCACGCGCACCGAGCGGCCGGACGTGGTGCTGATGGACATCCGGATGCCGGGGGTCGACGGGCTCGAAGCCACCGGTCTCATCCTCGCCGAGCCCTCCCTGAAGCACACCCGGGTCGTCATCCTCACCACGTTCGACCTGGACGAGTACATCTTCGAGGCGCTGCGCGGCGGGGCCAGCGGTTTCCTGGTCAAGGACACCGAACCGCGCGACCTGCTCCAGGCGGTGCGGGTCGCGCACGAGGGCGAGGCGCTGCTCTCCCCCGGTGTCACCCGGCGGCTGATCGCCGACTTCGTCCGCCGTTCGGGCGGGTCCGCGACGCCCTCCACGCGGTTGGACGCGCTCACCGCGCGGGAGCGCGAGGTGCTGGCCCTGGTGGGACGCGGCATGTCCAACGAGGAGATCGCCCTGGAACTGGTGCTGAGCCCGGCCACCGCCAAGACCCATGTGAGCCGCGCCATGGTGAAGCTGGGCGTGCGCGACCGCGCCCAGCTGGTGGTGCTCGCCTACGAGACGGAGCTGGTCACCCCCGGGTGGTCTCGGGACGCCTGACGGGAGGGACGGTCGTCCGGGCCCGGGACGGAGCCGGTCGGGGCCCGGGGTGCCCCGAGGGCGCCTCCGGGGCATCCCGTACACCCCGGGGAGTAGCCGCGCCGCCCGGCTACCGCCCGGGGCGGCGCCCGGATGCCGCCCCGGAGACGATGTGCGGCACGGGGCCGTCGGCGGATGCTGTGGAGCGTTCCCACCGCCGACCGCAGAGGCACCCCGATGTTGGAAGACCCCCTCGTCCTGGCCCGGCTCCAGTTCGCGCTGACCGCCGCCACGCACTACCTGTTCGTGGCCCTTACTCTCGGCCTGGCTCCGTACATCCTTGTCACGCAGCTCGTGGCCACTCTTCGAGGGGACCGTTCACGCGTGGTCGCCGTGCGGTTCTGGGGCGGGCTCTACCTGGTCAACTACGGCATGGGGGTGCTGTCCGGGATCGTGATGGAGCTCCAGCTCGCGCTCAACTGGAGCGGGCTGCACGAGATGTTCGGCTACACGTTCGCGGCGCCCCTGGCCGTCGAGACGATGACGGCCTTCTTCGTCGAGTCGACCTTCCTCGGCCTGTGGGTCTTCGGCTGGGACCGTATGGGCCGGTGGTCGCACCTGTTCTGCTTCGCGGTGGTGACGGTGACGGCCTACTCGTCCGCGTGGTGGGTGCTGGTCTCCAACGGGTTCCTGCGCCACCCCGTGGGCTTCGAGATGGTGGACGGGGTGGCGCACCTGACCGACCCGGTCGCCCTGGTGACCAACCCGGCGGCGGTCTTCGCCTTCCTGCACGTGACCAGCGGCGCCCTGCTGGTGGGAGCCCTGGTCGTGGCGGCCGCCAGCGCCCACCACCTGTTGCGCGGGAACGATCCGCACGGGATCTTCCGGCGCGGGATGCGCTTCGCGGCGGTGACCATGACGGTGATGCCGATGGTGGTGGTGAGCTTCGGCGGCGCGCAGTTCCAGATCTTCGGTCAGGACCCGCCCACCAGTGGGCTGACCTACTCGGCCGAGGAGATCGAGGCGATCGAGAGCGCCGGGGAGAGCGCGTTCGTGTCCGCCGCCAACACCACCGGCGACGCGGTGATGATGACCGCGTGGGGCGTCATGTTCTTCCTCGGACCGGTCATGCTGCTGGCCCGGTTCGGGGGCTGGCTCGACCCCCGGCGCTGGCTCCGGAACCGGCGCTCCCCCGCCGTCACCGGCGCGGACGTCCACGGAGGGATCGCCGTCCGCACGCCCGTGGCCGCCCTGGTCCGGCTGGTGCCGTCCTGGTTCAGGCCCGGGCGCTGGGGGCTGGCGGTGCTCCTGTTCTCCCCCTTCCTCCCCTATCTGGCGAGCGTCGGCGGCTGGGTGTTCCGGGAGACCAACCGGCAGCCCTGGGTGGTGGTGCACCACCTGACCACCGCGGACGCGGTGACCCCCATGTCGCCGGTGACGGCCCTGGTGTCCTTCACGCTCTTCACGGTCGCCTTCGCCGTCCTGGCCTGCGTGACGTACTGGCTCCTGGTCCGCTTCACCCGGCTCGGACCGGAGGGCGGCCCGCTCGCCGAACCCCGCGAGGAGGAGCGGGGCGGGACCCCCGACCCCGTTCCCACGTTCTGAGCCGCGCACGCACCTTCCGACAGTCACGAGAGTCAACGGGAATCAGAGGGATCAGCCACCATGGAACTCCTGTCCGCAGCGCTCCTCGCCCTGTTCGTCGTGGGCTACCTGGTCCTGGCCGGGTCCGACGTCGGCCTGGGCATGCTCATGCCCCATGTGGCGCGCACCCCCGAGGAGCGCCGCCGCGTGGTCTCCGCGATCGCCCCCTACTTCCTGGGCTCCGAGGTGTGGCTCGTCGCGGCCGTGGGTGTCCTGGCGGGGCTCTTCCCCGCCCTCGAACACGAGATCGTCGTCGGCCTGTGGCCGGTGTTGGCCGCGCTGGCCCTGGGCTGGCTGGTCCGGGACGCGGGGTTGTGGTTCCGCGCCCGCGTGGACGGGCGGCGGTGGCGGTCCGTCTGCGACACCGCCGTCGTCGCGGGCAGCTGGACGCTGGCCCTCACCTGGGGGCTGGCACTGACCGGGTTGGCGGGCGGCGGGCTCGCGGCGGACCCGTTCACCGTTCTGGGCACCATCGCGGTCGTGGCGCTGTTCGCGCTGCGCGGCGCGGCCTTCGGAGCCGAGCGCCTGGTGGGTTCCCGGGAGGCGGAGAGCGCCGACGCGGCCGCCCGGGCGACGCGGACGCTGTCCCGCGTCGCGCTGGTCGCGGTCGCCTCGACGGCCCTGGTCGCGGTGACCGTCGACGGGCACGCTCCGGACCGGCCCTGGATCGCGGCGGTGCTGGCGGTCGTGCTGCTGGCGCTGCTGGCCGCGACCAGCGGACTGACCGGACCGATGCTGTCCCGGCACACCTCGGCCCTGGCGATCGCGGTCCCCGGCCTCCTGGTGGCTCTGGCGACCGATCTGCCCGTGTCGGGACCGCCCGGCATGACCGGGGCGTTCGTGTGGTCCATGCTGGTGCCCGTGGTTCCGGTCATGCTCCTGGGCCAGGTCTGGCTCTACCGAATGACACGCCGACCGGCCGCGTCCCCCACGTTCTTCGCCTGACCGCCAGGAGAGGACGGTGCTGGTCAGCCCGGGGACCGCCACGGGCGCCCCGCCCCGGTCCCCGCGGGTCACGGTAGGGCAAGGTTCCCGTCTTCGATTGGAAAAGCCGGACAGCGGGCACCTTCTGGGACGGGAAACTCTCCCGTGGTGCCGAACCCGCCCCCGGGTCCGGCGCGATCGCGCACGGGTGACGGCGTCGAGCCCTTGAGGAGGGACTGTGACCGACCCCCTGACCAGACCACCGAACCTGAGCGGTTGCTCCTGCGGATCGGGTTGTGGCTGCGGCTGCCAGAGCGGCGGCTCCTGCGGGTGCGGCGGCAGCTGCGGCTGACCGGTTCCGCAGGGTGCCCCGTCCGCGCGGCGCCCCCGCCGACCTGCGGGCTGTCCCTCCCCTTGGGGACAGCCCGCTCCCCCGCCCGTGGTGGGCGTCCCGGGTGAAGAGCGGACCACACTGCCGAGTCGCGACAATACGCAACGGAATGTGTACTCTATGTCACAGTGCTTTTCCTTGGGGATGAGCCGCTGCGTATCCACCCGATGGGGGCGATCAGCGATGCCGCCGTTCACGAGACCCGCGACTCGGAGGGGCCACGCCTTCGAACACGCCCGTCTGCTCAGGTGCGTGCAGGAGATAGCGGAGCGCTCCGACCGCGCCGTGCCCTGGGAGCCGGATACCGTCGGGCTCCCCGAGGCCCGCTCCGACAGCGCCCTGGCGCGCATCAACGACGTCGCCTTCTACGCCAACGCGCGCAACGAGGTCTCCGCCCTGGCCGGGGTCTGTGTGGACCTGCTGCGCCTGCACCGCCCCGACGAACGCGACCAACCGCGCTGCCAGGGGTGCCGCCTGGCCTGGCCCTGCCCCACGTTCGGCGAGATCTCCCGCCTCCTGGGCTGAGCCCGCACGGGCCCACACGCCCACATCCCGCCCCGACACCGCAACCTGATCCTCCGGACCCAGGACACGAGGGGAACGGAGCACGACACGGGAGCGGGTCAGAACACCGGGGCGGACCGCGCGCCGCCCACGACACGGGAACGGGTCAGGCCCAGGGGCGGGGGACAGCCCCTGGGACCGACGGTGGCTGACGCGACCCACCCGCGACCGGGCGGACGATGGACCCTCCCACACGTACCGGGGCGCGCCTACACACCAGACGTTAACGAGGCGCCGGTCACGCGAACACCCCCCTTCGGGTAACCGGAATGTCTCGATTACCACCGGGGAATCCCGCACGCCCGCACCGAACCGCGACCAAACCGCACCGCACGGCACTCCCGCACACGCACACGCGAACCGGATGAACGGGATAAGGGCGACGGAGAAGCCCCACCGGGAAAACCGAAGAACGCGGACGCACGGCCGCGACCAGCGAAAGGGGCTGGTCGCGGCGTTTTCGGTGGGGCTGCTACACGAACTCCCCGGGGCGCCCCCGGGGAGTCACATCAGCTAATCCGCGTAGCGATCAGATACGCACTCGGCGAATCGGCGTCAACGATTTCCGTGACCCGCCAAGCCTGACCACCGACGCTGAAAACGTCATTGACGCGCACGTCGATCATGGGCGTGGGGCGCCACTCCCGCGGACCGCCGATCTTGGCGACCGGCTCGCCGTCGTCGTCGGTCCAGAAGCTGCCTCCGCCCACGGGCCCGCCCGCGAAGCGGTCGTTGCGCCCGTAACTGATCTTCTCCTGCGCGCCGATCTCGTGGACCACCGTGGATTCAGTCCCAACCGTCTCGAATAACCTGGAAAACGCATCCATATTAACCCGCGTCCGCCAATTACACCGGCAACCAGCGGGATAGATTAGCGCTTCAGCAGACTAGCCGACAAAAGTAATGCGCGGGCCGGGACTTTGGTCCCGACCCGCGCGAGTGGCGGTTGAGCGAATTAATCAGTCACCGCTCGACGTACCCCGGCCGCCCTTGAGCCTGCCCACAAGCGTCTCCAGGGCCGAGCTGAACGGGTGGTCGTGCACCATGTAGGTCCAGGTCATCGACGGACGCTTCACACCGACCGAGCTCACGTCCAGCTCGCCGTCCACCACCTCCAGCTCCTCGAAGCTCTCGGCGGCCCGGGCCCGGGCGTCGTCCAGGAAGCCCTTGAAGACCGGAACCGCCTCACGGTTGAACTCGTCGAGCGGGTCCCTGCGACCCAGGTACCTCAGGTGGATGCCCTCACGCAGCTCCGACAGGAACGCGTTGTGGTCCGTCCACCCCCGGTCCAGGTGGTAGAGCGTGATGAGCGTGGCGGCCCGCGCGACCTCGTCGGGGTCCAGCTCCTCCACCAGCTCCCCGTGGCGCTCCGCGCGGTCCGCCGCGACGTGCCGGTCGCCCTGTCCGTCGGTGAGGACCAGCTCCCGGTGTTCCAGGACCACCTCGCGCTGCACGTCGATGAGCTTGTTGTAGCGCCAGGTGTTGCGGTGCACCTCCAGCAGCTGTCCCTCGGAGACCCGCTGCGCGTGGTCGACCATGGCCAGCCAGCCCTCGTCGGTGATCTCGCCGTCGGCCGAGGTCTGGTACCCGGTCGTCTCGGGAGCGTGGTTCACCAACAGGTCGTCGTCCATGCTGACGAAGAAGATGGAGTCGCCCGGGTCGCCCTGACGGCCCGCCCGGCCCCGCAGCTGACCGTCCAGGCGGCTACTGGGGTAACGGCCGAAGCCCATCACGTACAGGCCGCCGGTCTCCACCACGCGCTCGCGGTCGGCCATGTCGCTGCCGCCCAACCGGATGTCCGTGCCCCGGCCCGCCATCTGGGTGGAGACGGTGATCGCGCCGTAGGTGCCCGCCTCGGCGATGACGGTCGCCTCGTCCGAGTCGTTCTTGGCGTTGAGGACCACGCACTCCAGCCCTGCCTCGCGCAGCCGGTCCGCCAACAGCTCGGACTCGGCGACGTCCTGGGTACCGATCAGGATCGGCCGTCCGGTCTTGTGGATCTCCTCCACCCGGGCGACCAGGGCGTCCTCCTTCTCCTCACGCGTCGCGTACAGGCGCGTGCCGTGGTCCTCACGGACGTTCGGCTTGTTGGAGGGAACGACCGCGACCTCGAGCTCGTAGAACTCGCGCAACTGCTCCGCGACGCTCATGGCCGTGCCGGTCATACCGGCCAGCGTGGGGTAGCGCAGGACCAGGGACTGGACCGTGATCGAGTCCAGCACCTCACCGGTCTCGCTCACCGCCACCTTCTCCTTGGCCTCCACCGCCGCCTGGAGCCCGTCCGGCCAGCGCTGGAGGAGGGCGATCCGCCCCCTGGACTCGTTGATGAGCCGCACCTCGCCGTCGCGCACCACGTAGTGCACGTCGCGCTGGAGCAGCACGTGGGCGTGCAGGGCCAGGTTGACCTGGGGCAGCACCGAGGTGTCGTCCTCGGAGTACAGGTCCACCCCGTCCAGGGCCTTCTCCACCGCGTCGATCCCGGCGTCGGTGAGCTGGACGTTGCGCCCCTCGCCGTCGACCTCGTAGTGCAGGCGCGGCTTGAGGGCCCGCACCACGTCGGCCATCTCCACGTCGGCGGCCACCGCCTCGGCGGCACCGGCCAGGACCAGGGGCACCCGGGCCTCGTCGACGAGTACGGAGTCGGCCTCGTCGATGATCGCCACGTGGGGTTCGGGCACCACACGGTCGTCGACGTCGGTCACCATGCGGTCGCGCAGTACGTCGAAGCCGAGTTCGCTGACCGCCGCGTACGTGACGTCGCAACCGTACGCGCTCTTGCGCTCGGCGACGGTGGAATCCTCGCCGACGGAGCCCACCGTGACGCCGAGCATCGTGTAGAGGGGGGACATCCACTCGGCGTCACGCCGGGCCAGGTAGTCGTTGACGCTGAGCACGTGGACCCGCTTGCCGCGCAGGGCGAACCCGGCGGCGGCGAGCGTACCGGCGAGGGTCTTGCCCTCACCCGTGGCCATCTCGGCGACGTGGCCGTCGAGCAGGGCCATCACACCGAGCAGCTGTACGTCGAAGGGGCGCTCGTCGAGGGTGCGCAGGGCGGCCTCACGGCCGACCGCACACAGACTGACGAGGTCGTTCTGGGAGTAGGGAAGCTCGGCGTAGCCGAGGTTGATGGCCTTCTCCGTCAGCTCGCCGTCGCTGAGTTCTCGCAGACCCTCCTCTTCGGCCTCGATCGCCGGCAGGAGCTTGGTATAGGGCCGCAGGTCCACCGCACCGGGCTTGCCCAGTAGGCGGCGGACGCTTTCCGCCATTCGTCCGAACACCACGCCAGGGTAACGCCGGACACAAGCGAATGCTTCCCCTCGGGTGCCCGCTTGTCGGATGCAACGGGGACAGAACACCCGGCGGCGCGGACCCGTGCGGTACTCCCCCGAAGGCCCGGTCTAGTTGACGAGCTGGCGCTGGCCGCGCTGGTCGCGCTGGTGCCGCTGCCGGGCCTCCAGGGCCATGCCGTGCTTGACGAGGGTCACCAGCACCTTGACCACCGACCTGCGGTCACGCGCGTCGCAGTAGACCACCGGGACGTCCGGGGTGAGGTCCAGGGCGTCGCGCAGCTCGTCGGCGCTGTAGGCGGCCTCCGGGTCGAACTCGTTGACCGCCACGACGAAGGGCAGCCGGTACTGGCGCTCGAAGTAGTCCAGTGCCTGGAACGTGTCCTCCAGGCGCCGGGTGTCCGCGAGGATCACCGCGCCCAGGGCACCGCGCACGAGGTCGTCCCACATGAACCAGAAGCGCTGCTGGCCCGGCGTACCGAACAGGAACAGGGTGAGGTCGGTGTCCAGGGAGATACGCCCGAAGTCCATGGCCACCGTGGTGCTGGTCTTGTCCGGGGTGTGCGAAAGGTCGTCCACACCCGCGCTCGCCGCGGTCACGGCGGCCTCGGTGCGCACCGGGGGGATCTCCGACACAGCCCCGACGAACGTGGTCTTGCCGACCCCGAAACCCCCGGCGACGATGATCTTGGTGGACAGCTCGGTGGGCGCGTGAACGGTGTTCGTACTGTTAGCTGAGTGGATCACTGTTAGTCCTAGCGAGAGTGCCGGGCCTGCACGGACGGACGGAGCACACGACCCGGGCTGGAGGGGCGCGGCGTTCCCGGATGCGAACCTCCACGGAAACGACCGCAACTGGAACCTAACACCGGACGGCACTGGAATCCGGGTTTTCGACACAGTGGGGGAAGACGTCACATCCCCGACCAGTGGGCGCATACGGGCCGACGGCGGCCGACAGGGCCCCGAGGGCGCATGTCCGCCTCGTGTCAGGGAGTCCGTACTGTCCGACGAACCGTAGTCAGACAAGCACACTCCTGTACCCCGGCAGGTCGACTTTACGACATTGTGAGGGGTCATTTTCGGCCGCTTTCGGCCGCGCCGAGCCCTGTCCGGCACCGCCCCCGCCATCTACGGTGGAGAACAGGGCACCCGACCAGCGCGGCCGCAACGGACTCCTGGCACGAGGACGCGGCCGCCACGGGGCCCTGGCGGCGCCCCGGGGCGCACGACCGCCGCCGACGTCTCGCTCTTCGGCGTCGGACCGGCCGTACACCCACACTCGGGCGCTCCCCAGCCCCACCGGCCCACAACCGTCCACGTGGGCCGGTGGGAGCGGTATCGTCCCGTGTCCGCCGCCGCGCCTCGACCGGGGCCGAGCTCGGCGAACGGGTGGTGCGCACCGGCGTCCCCCGCCGTCGGCGGATGCGAAAGGAAACGACCCGGGTGCGTAGGATGGTCGGCGTCCTCCCCGTGCCGCGTCGGCCGTGGTCCGCGCGGGAACACGGGTCGAGGGACGCCTTCCGAAGCACGCCGCACACTCCCAAGGGAGCCGAGAACCCCACATGTCCGATCAGCGCGTCGTCCGCCCCACTCCCATCAGCGGTTTTCCCGAGTGGACCCCACAGGTCCGGGCCGTGGAGCAGCGCTGGCTGGACCATATCCGCGCCGGTTTCGAGTCCTTCGGCTTCGCGTCCGTGGAGACCCCCTCCGTGGAGAACCTGGACGTGCTGACGGCCAAGGGCGAGACCTCCCAGGAGGTCTACACGCTGCACCGGTTGCAGGCCGACGCCAGGGACGACTCCGACGCCAGGCTCGGACTGCACTTCGACCTCACCGTGCCCTTCGCCCGGTACGTCGCCCAGCACTTCAACGAGCTGACCTTCCCGTTCAAGCGCTACCAGATGCAGCGCGTCTGGCGCGGGGAGCGCCCCCAGGAGGGCCGCTACCGCGAGTTCACCCAGTGCGACATCGACGTCATCAACGTCGACTCGGTGCCGCTGCACTTCGACGCCGAACTGCCGCGGATCGTCCACCGGGTGCTCAGCGGGCTCGACATCCCGGCGTGGACGCTCAACGTGAACAACCGCAAGGTGCTGCAGGGCTTCTACGAGGGCCTGGGCGTCAAGGACCCGATCGCGGTGATCCGCGCCGTGGACAAGCTGCACAAGATCGGTGAGGACGGCGTCCGCGAGATCCTCACGGGCGAGGGCCTCACCACCGGGCAGATCGACCCCTGCCTGGCCCTGGCCCGCATCCGGGGCACCGGCGTCGTCGAGGAGGTCCGGGCGCTCGGGGTCACCTCCGATCTGCTGGAGGAGGGCCTCACCGAACTCGCCTTCGTCCTGGACGACCTCGCCGACCTGCCCGAGGGCAGCGTCGTCGCCGACCTGTCCATCGCGCGCGGCCTGGACTACTACACCGGCACGGTGTACGAGGCGTCGTTCGACGACGACCCCGGGTACGGCAGCATCTGCGCCGGCGGCCGGTACGAGGACCTCGCCGGACAGTTCATCCGCAAGCGGCTGCCGGGCGTGGGCATCTCCATCGGTCTCACCAGGATCTTCGCCAAGTTGGTGGCGGAGGGCCGCATCGAGGCGGGCCGGGTCTGCCCCACCGACGTGATGGTCGTGGTACCCGGCGCCGAACGCCGCGCCGAGGCCCTGCGTACCGGAGAGCTCCTGCGCGCGCGGGGGTTCAACACCGAGGTGTTCCACTCCACCGCCAAGGTCGGCAAGCAGATCCAGTACGCCTCCAAGAAGGGCATCCCCTTCGTGTGGTTCCCGCCCTTCGAGGAGGGCGGCGAGCACGAGGTGAAGGACATGGCCCGGGGCGAGCAGGTCACCGCCGACCCCGCCGCCTGGTCCCCCACCGCCTAGCAGGTTCCGTTCCGGCACGGGCGGTTTCCGACCTCCCGTGCCGGAACCGGCCATTCGCGAGACAGTTCCGGGTCCGGGTGCCAGACTGGGACAGGCTGTACTCCGTGCCGTACCTCAGGCACGGCCGATTGGTGTCCTAGTAATCGAGGCCATGTCTCCTCCTCGCCACAACCTGCCCCTGTCCGCTGGTGAGTTCATCCAGTTCGTCGGACGTGAACGCGACATCGTCGACCTGAGCCGTCTCATGGGCTCGGCCAGGATGATCACGCTGACCGGCACCGGCGGGATCGGCAAGACGCGGCTCGCGCTCCACCTCGCCGAGCGCGTCCTGCGCCGGTTCCCCGACGGTGTGCGGTTCATCGACCTGAGCGAGGCCACCACCCGCGAACAGGCGCTGCGCGCGGTCGCCTCCGGTATCCAGGCGGTCACCGGTGACGCGACCACGCTCATGGACAGCGTCATCACCGCGCTGCGCACCCAGCACCTGCTGCTGGTACTGGACACCTGCGAGCACGCCGTGGAGCCGATGGCCGAACTCTGCGAGGCGGTGCTGCGGGACTGCCCCCGGGTGCGCGTCCTGGTGACCAGCCGCCAGCCCCTGCACGTGCCGGAGGAGAACATCTGGCGGGTGCCACCGCTGTCGCTGCCCGCGCGGCCCACCCCGACCGACCCCTACGCGGCGGTACCCGCACCGATCCCCCGGCGCGACGCCCAGCGCTACGAGTCGGTGCGCCTGTTCCTCACCCGGGCCCACGCGGCCCGTTCCGGGTTCGAGATGACGCGCGAGAACTCGGGGTACGTGGCGGAGATCTGCCGCATGCTCGACGGCATGCCGCTGGCGATCGAGCTGGCCGCGGCCCGGGTCCGGGTGCTGTCGGTCCAGCAGATCCTGCGCCGCCTGGATGACCGTTTCCAGCTCCTGACCAGCGACGGCACGGGGCACCTCCCGGCACGGCAGCGGACCCTGCGGGCCGTTCTGGAGTGGAGCCACGACATGCTCGGCGACACCGAGCGGTTGCTGCTGCACCGGCTGTCGATGTTCTCCACGTGGTACCTGGAGGCCGCCGAGGACGTCTGTTCCGGCGAGGGCGTGGACGCCACCGACGTGCTCTCCCTGCACTTCTCGCTGTTGGACAAGTCCCTCGTGGTGATGGACTCCGAGATCAACGGGACGGCCCACTACCGGCTGACCGAGACCGTGCGGGCCTACGCCGCCGAACACCTGGGCGCCGACAGCGACCGGCGCTGGGACCGCTACCTGCGGTTCACCGTCGACCGGCTGGAGGCGGCGGCCAAGAGCGCCACCACCCCCCAGGCCTGGGAGGAGTGGCTGGGGCGGCTGCGCATGTACGACCACCACCGTGAGAACCACGCCCGGCTGGTCGAGTGGGCGCTCTCGCGGGGGCGCGTCGACGACGCCCTGCGGGTGTGCGTGGCGCTGCGGGCCTACTGGCTGATGCGGGAGCTGTCCGCCGAGGGCAGCAGGCTCCTGGAGGGGGTGCTGGCGCACCGGCCGGACGAGCAGGTGCCCGCGCTGCGGGCCAGGGCCCTGGCCCTGCACGCGGAACTACGGCTGGACGTGGACCCCGCACCGAGGGTCGAGACGCTCGCCTCGTGTGCCCTGGAGGCCGCACGCGCGTGTCGCGAACCGGTGGCCGCGGCCTCGGCGCTGGCCACCCTCGCCACGCTCTCGCTGCGCACGGGCGCCCTGGAGGAGGGCGAGCGGCAGGCGGCCCGGGCCCTGGACTGGGCGGGCCAGTCCGGCGACCCCATGACCGAGGCCAGCACCCGGGGCGTCCTCGCCGAGCTGGCGCGTCGGCGCAACGCCGTGGGCGAGGCGGTCGCGCACCTGGAGGGGAGCGCGAGCGCCTCGCGGGCGCTGGGCAACCGCTGGAGCGAGGCCCGGGCCCTGTACGGGCTGGGCGGGATCGCCGCCGACGAGGACGACCACGACCGGGCCCGCGCACTGTTCTCCGAGGCGCTGGAGGTCTTCGTCGAGCTGCCCTCCGCACCGCACGCCGCGCGGTGCGCCGCGGACCTGGGCCGTCTCCACCTGGCCGCCCGGGACACCCTGTCCGCGCGCGAGCCGCTCAGCCGCTGCCTGCGGGTGAGTTTCGCCTCGGGCCGCCGGATCGCGGTGGCCGAGGCCCTGGAGGCGCTGGCCGAGCTGGCCCTGGCGGAGGAGGAGCCCACACGGGCCGCCGCCCTGGCGGGAGTCGCGGCCGACCTGCGGGCCTCGCTGGACCACCCCTCGGCCGAGACCGTCCGGCTGCGTTCGGCGGTGGAGCGCCGGGTGGGCGTGGGGCGGGCCACGGAGGCGTGGAGCGCCTGGCGTTCACTGCCCCTGGAACAGGTGCGCGACCGCGCCCTGGCCTTCCCCCGGCCGCCCACGCCCCGCCTGACCGGCCCGGACTCGCTGACACCACGGGAGCGGGAGATCGCCACGTTGGCCGAGGGGGGTCTGTCCAACCGCGAGATCGCGACGCGCCTCACCATCAGCCAGGCCACCGCAGCGCGCCATATCGCGAACATCTTCAGAAAACTCTCGATTTCCTCCAGGACGCAGTTGACCGGCTGGGCTTCCACCGGTGAGACCGGCTGAACCGGGGGTGTTCGTGCCGAAGCACTTGCACAGTGCGCGTGCACCCGCTAAACCAGGAAGCCCAAGCCCTCCTCCCGAACCGATGTCTCCCGTCCCCCCGTATCCCTCGAATCCTCCGAGGTAAGCCCCCCCGACAGCCCCTACTTGTGAAGGCCATGGCACCTCTGACCGCGCCCGCGCGGCACAATCTCCCCCTGCCGGGCACCAGTTTCGTGGGCCGGGAGCGAGATCTCAGCGATCTGCTCCGCCTACTCGGCTCCAGCAGGTCCGTCACGCTCAGCGGCGCGGACGGCATCGGCAAGACGCGGCTGGCGCTGCGTGTGGCCGAACAGTCCACCGTGTCGTTCCCCGACGGAGTGTGGATCGCCGATCTCACCGACGTGCGTACGGCTCTGGAGGTGTACGCGCGTGTCGCCCAGGCCGTGGGGGTCGTCGAGGAACCGGGGCTGCCGCTCGGGGCGACGGTGACCGAGGCTCTGCGGGATCGCAGGCTGCTGTTGGTGCTGGACTCCTGTGAGCACATCGCGGACGAGGTGACCGAGGTCGGGGAGACCCTCCTCGCGGAGTGCCCCGCGGTGTCGGTGCTGCTCACCAGCGAGGTCCCGGTGCGGTTGGCCGGCGGGACGGTGTGGCGGGTGCCCGCGATGGCGCCTCCGATGGCCCCGCGCAACGCCCCGCCCCCGGACCCCGAGGACTCGGAGCCGGTGCGGTTGTTCCTGGACCGGGCCCGCTCCCGCGACCCGCGGTTCGCCGTCGCCGGCCCGGAGCTGGAGGCCGTGGCGACCCTGTGCGACCTGGGCGGCGGGGTACCGCTGGGCATCGAGGTGCTGGGCGCCCTCGCGCCGGAGCGGGGCGTCGCGGCGCTCACGGAGGAACTGCGCGACCACCTGTCCTCGCCGGTGTTCCGGCCCGGTCCGGGCCAGGCCGTCTCGCGCAGCGAGGTGCTGCCGCTGGTGTTGGACTTCGCCTACCGGGGGCTGCCCGAGCCCGAACGCGTCCTGCTGCGCCGCCTGTCGGTGTTCCGGGGCTGGGACCTGGAACTGGCCGAGCAGGTGTGCGCGGACGAGTCCCTGCCCGAGCAGAGCATCCTGGACCTGCTCACGTCGTTGCTGGACCGCTCCCTCATCACGGTGACCGGTGAGTTCGAGGGCCGGGTGCGCTACCGGCTGCCCGAGGCGGTTCGCCGGTTCGCGCGGGAGCGGCTGGTGGCCGCGGGCGAGTCCGAGCTGTTCCAGGAACGCCTGCTGGCCCGCATGCTGCGGCTGGCGGAGGACCTGGGCCGGCGGCTGGAGTCGAGCCGCCCCATGCCGTGGTCCGAGCGCGACTCCGGGCGCCAGCGGGTGATCGCCGAGTACGACACGCTCCGGTCGCTGCTGCGCTGGTCCCTCCAGAAGGGCGCCGCCGAACCCGGGCTGCGGCTGTGTGTGAGCCTGGTGGCGCACTGGGTGAGCCACAACAGCTACTCCGAGGGCGCGCACTGGATGGACCGCCTGCTGGCCCTCGAGGAGAGCGCGAAGGCGCCTTCGAGGGCCCGGGCGCTGGTCGGCCGGGCCCAACTGGCGCGTGTGCGCCGGGACCACGCGCTGGCGCTCGAGGCGGGCGAGGAGGGGCTGCGGCTGTGCCGGGAGGCGGGCGACGACGCGTTCGTGCGCACCGCGCTGAGCCTGCTGGCCCTGGTGGAGGTCCGCGAACGCAACCTGGACCGGGCCTCGGTGCGGGTGGAGGAGGCGCTCCGGCTGTGCCGGGAGGCCGGCGACCTGTGGGGCGAGGCCATCGCCCTGGGATGTAGGGCGGCCCTGGTCGCGCAGCAGGGCGACTACCCGACCGCCGACCAGCACTACAACGCCGCGTTGGCGCTGTTGCGGGGCATCGACCACCGTTGGGGTGTGGGCGTGACCCTCATCGGCCAGGCCCGTACCGCCGAGGTGAACGACGATCTCATCACGGCCGACCGCTGCTACCGGGAGGCGTTGGACACGCAGCGGCTGATCGGTTCGGTGTCCGAGGAGGCCCGCTGTCTGGCCGGGATCGGCCGGGTGGCGCACGCCCAGGGGTACACCGGCCAGGCCTACGACTACCTGAGTGAGGGGCTGCTGCTGAGCCACGCCAGCGGGCAGCGGGCCGAGGCGGCTCGGAGCCTGGTGGCGCTGGCCCGGGTGGCGTTCGGTTCGGGGCTGCGTGAGTCGGCCTGCCGTCTGGCGGGCGCGGCCACCGCACTGCGTGCGCGGGTCGGGCTGCCGGAGCGCGAGGCGCCCTGGCCGTTCGCGGGCGCCGAGCGGGGGCGCCGCCGCCACCGCCAACTGGTGGACTGGTGGGAGCGGGGTCACGCGCTGGGGCATTCCGAGGCGGTCCGCGAGGCGGAGCTGTTGGCCGAGGAGGCGCGTCACCCGGCTCCCCGGTCGGCGCGCGGGCGGCGCGCGGGCGAGGGCCGCACGTCCCCCGCCCGGCGCAAGCCCTCCACTCCCCTGCCGGAGTCCACCAGTCCCGAACAGCTGCTGACCCGGCGGGAGCTGGAGGTCGCCCAGCTGGTGAGCACGGGCCGGAGCAATCCCGAGATCGCTCGGAAGCTGTTCATCACGTCGTCGACGGCGGCCCGGCACGTGGCCAACATCAACCGGAAGATGGGCTTCCACTCGCGCACGCAGATCGCGGCGTGGATCAGGCGGCACCGGCCGGGTTGATCGCAGGCGCGAGCGCACGGCACGGGTGGACGGGTGAGCCCGCCCGGGTGGTGTAGTTCGCACCCGACCCTGAATCTACATATGCATCTGCATGGCCAGATGCATGTGCATATGGCCATGAACGCGCTAGGGTCGAAGCCATGGGACCACGGGCTCCCGGCATCGTGCGAACGGCGCCCGAGCCGGTCCCAGAAACGGCCGTCGGAGCCCGGGCCGAACACCGGGCCGCCGTCGGGCCGTCGGTCACGGGAGGGTTCCCGGGGCCGGTGGGCAACCGCGTCGGCGCGGGGGGACCTGGGGAGGCCCCTCGCGGTGAACGTCCGGCGCGGCGCTTCCGGGCTCGCCACGTGGAGGGGGCGTGACGAGCCCGGTTAGCGGGCCCGCACGACAGACCGTTCGAGTGGGGGAGCGCATGGGGGTTGGGCTGAGTTCAGGAACCGGACGACCGGGTCGTCACCTGCCGCGTCGGGACGACCCGATCGGCTCACTCACGGGCGGGTTGTGCGAACGGCTGCGGCTGCGGACCGGGCGCGGCGGAACCATCCGCGGCGCCTCCGGGCGCACCGACGCGCTGACCTTCGCGGCCACGGTCGAGCAGGCCGCCGCGGGGCTCAGCCGCCGTGGACTGTGTCTGGGGGACGTGGTCGGCGTGCTCGCCCCCGTCTCCCCCGACCGTTTCCTCGCCTCGTACACCGTGATGGCCGTGGGCGGCCGGGCGCTGACCGTCCACCCCGAGTCCGACCTGCGCACCCAGTGCCGCGCACTGGCCGAGACGGACGCCCGACTGCTGATGGTGAGCGAGGACCTCGCCGAGCGGGGACTGGAGCTGGCCGAGCGCTCACGGGTGCGGCAGGTCATCACGTTCGGCACCGCGCTGGGCACGACCCCGTTCCGGGATCTGCTGCTGCCGAGCCCCGACGGGAACGGCTACAGCCCCGCGCGCGGTCTCTTCGACAACGGGCACCTGGGGTACGAGCCCGCCGGAGACGACATCCTCACCACGCTGCACACCCACCACGACCTGCTGGCGCGCTTCACCGAGCTGCGGGACGACCTCGCCCTGACCGCCGACGACGTCGTCGCGGTGGGCGGGTCCGGGGACGAGGCGACCCGTCTGGCCCTGGTGGCGCTGGCGCTGTGGACCGGCACGTGTGTGGTCGCGGGCGAGGGCTGCCCGGCCCCGGAGGGGCGCCAGGTGACGGTCACCTGCGATCCGGTGCCGACCCGGATCGCCCACCCGCGGTCGGACCTCGCGGGCTAGCGTCCACGCGGCCGGGGCGGCCGTCACCCCGGGAGGGGCCACGGGATGATCCGTGGCCCCTCCCCCGCTTTCTCAGACCTGTTCCGACGCCGTGTCCGCGGCCGCCTCGTCGTCGATCTCGAACCAGGTCACGTGGGTGGCCTCGCTCCAGTACTCACCGCTGCGCGTGGCACAGCTGTCGACGATGAACTTGCCACGGCCGAAGTCGTCACCGTCCTCGCGGGTGTGCACGCCGTCGGCGTCGACCGGGTCGCGCTCGCCCTGGTCGGCCACGGCCACCCGGAGGCGGTTCGCGTCGGAGCGGATGAACAGCGTCATCACGCCCCCGCTCTGGCCCGAACGCGAGTGGAGCAGGGCGTTGGTCGCCAACTCGCTCACGGCCAGCTCCGCGTCGTCCAGGGCACCCGGGCCGTGCCCGTTCCTGGTGAGGAACTCGCGTACCCGTGCGCGGATGGACCGCACGGCGGTCAGGTTCCCCGCGCAACTCCACACGGTGTGGTCGGTGACCCCACCCGTGAGATCGCCGACGTCGATGCTCGGTGCGGTCGACGTCGCGGCGTCTGCGGCTTCCGCGGGCACGTAATCCCGGAGTTGCCTCGCCTCAGCCATCCGGTCACTCCAATCACCCGCGACGGGCGCGCGGGTTGCGCCGCCTGCACTCACCTTAGACAAGGGTGTGCCGGGTCCAGAACAGCACACCTCGCTTCTTCACGCCGGGGATTGGCCACAAAACCCCGTCCCGTGTCCTCCCCGATGTGAACAAAGGAAACGGTCCGGACCTCAGGGCCACCCATGTGAGGTGCAACACGCGGGCAACGGTTGGCCGTATCCGGCCGCGCGCGGCGCCCGTGCTCCGCTCGGCGGCGGGCGCGGCACCCACGGGGACCCGTCCAGGACACCCCAAGGAAGTCACCCTACGTGATCGCGCGCCCGGTAAAGACGGAAAACAAGCGACTAAACGCCACGTTTTCACTACCCACAGACAACGATGAGGACACAACAGGGAGCGCCGGAAACCCGTGCGGGACCCCTACCACGGCTCGGAAGGCGTGCGCGCCCGGACACGCGGAAGGCCCACCGATTCGGTCGGAAACCCCCAGGCCACAGCAGATTCCATCAGCCCCTCAATTCCCATCCCGGGCCGTCCGTAAGTGCGGGCGGGAGCGGCCCCGATCCCGCCCCGACCTCGTTTGACGCTTCCTGTGGGGCGAACAAGTATCGATTGGGGCCGATCCCGACATCCCCTCCCGGGGGCACCCCCAGCCACCGTCTGTCACAGGGTCCCGGCCTCTCCGAAGTCCACGTACCCACACGAGGTGTCCCCGTGCCTGCCCAGTCCGAAGACCCCACCACCGCCCTGAACCACCTCACCTCCCGCCGCAGCCTCCTCAAGGCGGGCGCGGCCGGTGCGGCCGTCGCCCCCGTCCTCGCCGCGTGCGGCGGCGGAGGCTCCGGCTCCGGTGGTTCCGGCGACGGCGAGCCCCAGACCGGCGGCCGTCTCAAGGTGGGTGTCGCGGGAGGCGGCGCCAGCGACACCCTGGACGCGCACGACCCCACCGACAACGTCGACATCGCGCGCAACCACGCCCTCTACGCGGCCCTCATGCGCTTCGACAACGACGGCACCATCGAGCCCTACCTCGCGGAGTCGCTGGAAGCCAACGAGGACGGCACCGAGTGGACCCTGGTCCTCAAGGAGGGGCTGACCTTCCACGACGGCTCCACGGTCACCACCGAAGCCGTCCTGTACTCCCTCAAGCGCATCCTCGACCCCGACAACCCCATGCGCGGCGCGGGTGACATGCCCGGCGTCGACCCGGAGCGGATCGAGATCGTCGACGACCTCAGGATGACCATCCCCGTCGACGAGCCGCTGGTCACCCTGCCCGAGGCGCTCGCCGAGTACTACAACTGCGTCGTCCCGGTGGACTACGACCCGGAGAACCCGATCGGCGCCGGGCCCTTCAAGTTCTCCGAGTTCAAGGTCGGCGAGTACAGCGTCTTCGAGCGCCACGAGGGCTTCCACATCGACGGCCTGCCCTACGTGGACGAGCTGGAGATCGTGAACTTCCCCGAGGACGACGCCCGCGTCAACGCGCTCAACAGCGGCAACGTCCACGTCATCAGCCAGGTTCCGCACGTGCAGGTCGCCATCATGGAGGGCGACCCCAACGTGAGCATCCTGGAGTCCGAGACCGGCATGTGGCTGCCGTTCACGATGAACATCGAGGAGAAGCCCTTCGACGACGTCCGCGTCCGTCAGGCCTTCCGCCTCATCGTGGACCGCCAGGAGATAATCGACCAGGCCCTGGCCGGGTACGGACAGCTCGGCAACGACATGTACGCGCGGATGGACCCCTCCTACCCCGAGGACATCGAGCAGCGCGACCAGGACATCGAGGAGGCCAGGCGCCTGCTCGCCGAGGCGGGTTACGAGGACGGCCTGGAGGTCGAGCTCGTCACCTCCGACATCAGCGCGGGCGTGGTCGCCGCCGCCGAGGTCTTCCAGGAGCAGGCCCGCGAGGCCGGGGTCACCGTGACCCTGCGCCGGGTCAACCCCAGCGACTACTGGAACCCGGAGGAGGGCTTCCCCTACGCCTTCGGCCAGGACTTCTGGAGCGCCCGCAACTACATCACCCAGACCGCCCAGGGCTCGGTCGTGGGCGCCCCCTACAACGAGACCATGTGGGGCGAGCACGAGGAGTGGCTGGAGTACCTGGAGGAGGCGCGCCGGACCGCCGACGACGACGAGCGCAACGCGCTCATCCGCAAGGCGCAGGAGATCGAGCACGAGGAGGGCGGCTACATCGTGTGGGGCTTCGTGAACCTGCTCGACGCCCACCACATCACGGTGCACGGCCTGACCCCGGCGGTCTCGGGCCACCCCCTGGGCTCCTACGCCTTCCACACGATGTGGCTGGAGCAGTAGCGGACACCCGGTTCCCGCACCTCCAGACCGCTACCGAAAGCTCACCATGACTCGACTCATCGTCGTCCGCCTCCTGTTCGGGGCGCTGACACTCTGGGCGGTGTCCCTCGTGGTCTTCGCGGCCACGCAGGCGCTGCCGGGCGACGCGGCCCAACTCATCCTGGGCCGCGACGCCACCCCGGAGCGGCTGGAAGCCCTCCGCGACCAGCTGAACCTGCACCAGCCCGTGGCCGTGCAGTACGCGCAGTGGCTCCAGGGCCTGCTCCAGGGCGACCTGGGCACGTCCTTCTCCAACCGGCTGCCCGTCGCCGACTACCTCGCCGACCCGGTGCGCGGCTCGCTCACCCTGATGGGCCTGTCCGCTCTGGTCGCGACCCCGGTCGCCCTGTTCGTCGGGGCGTTCAGCGCGCTGCGCCGCGACCGGGCCTTCGACCACACCTCGTCCATGGGCACGCTGGTCCTGGCCTCCGTCCCCGAGTTCGTGGTCGGCATCCTGCTGATCCTCCTGCTCGGCCCGGGCGGCCTGGGCGTCTTCCCGTCCGTGTACTCCCGTGACGGCGGCCCCGAACAGTGGGTCCTGCCGGTGCTGACGCTCGCGCTGGCCGTGGCCCCGCCGATCGTGCGCATGATGCGGGCGACCATGATCGAGGTCCTGGAGAGCGAGTACGTGCAGCAGGCACGCCTCAAGGGCATGGACGAGCGCACGGTGCTGTGGCGCCACGCCGCCCCCAACGCGATCGGCCCGGTCGCCCAGGTGGTCGCCCTCCAGTTGGCCTGGCTGGCCGGCGGCGTGGTGGCGATCGAGTTCCTGTTCAACTTCCCCGGTGTCGGCAAGGTCCTCATGGACGCCATCAGTAACCGCGACGTGCCGCTGATCCAGGCCGTCGTGCTGCTCATCGCGGGGATCTACATCCTGGTCAACCTGGTCGCCGACGTGATCGGGCTGGCGGCCAACCCGAAGGTGAGGGTCGCGAACCGATGACTGGACCCTCGACGAACACGCCCGTCACGGCGGCGCCCCGCCGCCGTCCGGGGCTGTTCCGGACCGCGTGGCGGTTCGGCCGTACCAAGGTGGGCGTGGGCCTGACCGGCCTCATCGTCCTGATCGCCGTGCTGGGGCCGTTCGTGGCCCCCTACACCGCCACCGAGTTCGTGTCCAAGCCGTTCGAGACGGGTGTGGACGGCACCCTGTTCGGCGGCGACAACCGCGGGCGCGACGTGCTCACCCGCTTCCTGTGGGGCGGTTGGACGCTGCTCCTGCTGGCCGCCGCCTCCGCCGGGATCGGCGTGGCCGCCGGTACCGTCGTCGGCGTCATCGCCGGCTACCGCCGCGGCTGGGTGGACGACGTCCTCATGCGGACCAACGACGTGCTGCTGGCCTTTCCCCAGCTCATCGCCGCCCTGTTGGTGATGTCGATCCTCGGCCCGCAGGTGTGGCTGATCGTGGCGGTCATCGCCGTCTCGCACATGCCGCGCGTGGCCAGGGTGATCCGCGAGGCCACCCGCAAGGTGATCGAACAGGACTACGTGAAGGCCGCCGAGGCGATCGGTCTCCCCCGCTGGCGCATCATGACGGTGGAGATCCTGCCGAACGTGACCAGCCCGCTCCTGGTGGAGCTGGGCCTGCGCCTGACCTACTCCATCGGTGTGGTGGCGGTGCTCGGCTTCCTCGGCATGGGACTCCAGCCGCCCACGGCGGACTGGGGCCTGATGATCAACGAGAACCGGGGCGGCATGGCCATCCAGCCGTGGGCGGTGGCGCTGCCCGTGACGGCGATCGCGGTGCTCACCGTCGGCGCCAACCTCATCACCGACGGGCTCTCCCGAGCGGCGATCGGCATCGACCGGGGGGTAGAGAAGTGACCTTGGACGAGAACACGGGGGCCGGGGACACCGGCCGCGAGGAGCGCCGCGACGGCGAGACCGTACTGGTGGTCGACGGGCTCACCGTGATCGGGCGCCCCTCGGACGTCGAGATCATCAGCGGCGTGTCGGTGACGGTGCGACGGGGCGAGATCCTCGGCCTGGTGGGAGAGTCCGGTTCGGGCAAGACCACCCTGGGCCTGTCACTGCTGGCGCACTGCAAGCGCGGCACGGAGATCGTCGACGGCCACGTGCTGGTCGACGACCAGGACCTGGCCACCCTCAACCCGCGCGAGGTCCGCCAGCTGCGGGGCCGCGCGGTGGCCTACATCCCGCAGTCACCCGCCTCGGCGCTCAACCCGGCCCTGCGGCTGGGCACGCAGCTGGCGGAGGCCCTGCACGACGGGTCGCTGTCGGCCGCGCGGGTCCGGGAGCGGGTCCGCGAGGTCATGCGCGAGGTGGCGCTGCCCGACACCGACGCGTTCCTGCGCCGCTACCCGCACCAGCTGTCCGGCGGGCAACAGCAGCGGGTGGCGATCGCGATGGCGTTCGTGGGCCGCCCGGACGTGATCGTGCTCGACGAGCCGACCACCGGCCTGGACGTCACCACGCAGGCTCACGTGCTGGAGACCATCCGGTCGATGACCCGCGACTACGGGACCGCCGGCGTGTACATCAGCCACGACATGGCCGTGGTCGCCGACCTGGCCGACGACATCGCGGTGATGTACCGGGGCGAGCTCGTGGAGCACGGACGCGCCGACGCGGTGCTGGCCGACCCTCGGCACGAGTACACGCGCCGACTGCTGATGGCGGTTCCGCTCCTGCGGACCTCGGGGCACGAGGAGCCGGGGACCGGGGCCGAGGAAGAGCCGCTGCTGCGGGTCCGCGGTCTGTCCGCCGGGTACGGGCGCACGCGGGTGCTGGAGGGGATCGACGTGTCGGTCTCCCGTGGGGAGTGCGTGGCCCTGCTGGGCGAGTCCGGCTCCGGTAAGACGACCCTGTCGCGCTCGGTGGCGGGCCTGCACCACGAGTTCACCGGTGAGATCCTGTTCGACGGCGAACCGCTGGCCACCAGCAGTTACCGGCGGACGGCGGAGCAGCGCCGCCGGGTGCAGTACGTGTTCCAGAACCCGTACGAGGCCCTGAACCCGCGCAAGCGGGTGCGGGAGCAGATCCTGGGCCCCTACCGTCACCTGGTGGGCCGCCCCGACGACCCGGACGCCGTGGTGGCCCGGGCCCTGGAGCGGGCCGCGCTGCCCGCCTCCTACGCGGACCGCTTCCCCGAGCAGCTCAGCGGCGGCGAGCGCCAGCGCGTGTGCATCGCGCGAGCGGTGGCCACCGGCCCGGACCTGCTCGTGTGCGACGAGATCACGTCGGCGCTGGACGTGTCGGTGCAGGCGGAGATCGTGAAGCTGCTGCGCGAGCTCCAGGACCAGGGCATGGCGCTGTTGTTCGTGACCCACAACATCGCGCTGGTGTCCAACATCGCCGAGCGGGTCGCGATCCTCAACAAGGGCGAGATCGTCGAGTACGGGACGGTGGGCGAGGTGATGTCGTCGCCGAGCCACGAGTACACGCGCGCGCTGATCGCCGACACCCCGGACTTCGAGTTGTCCTTTCCGGGCGCCCCCGCGCGCCTGGGCCTGGACGCCGAGGACCGCGTGACCGAGGGCTGACCGGGCCCGACGGACGGGGGCCGGGCGCGCACGACGCGCACCCGGCCCCGGTCCGCGTTCCCCCGCTCATGGGAGGGGGTCGGCCTCCGGCACCGCGGCCTCCGCGCGCGGCCTGGCCAGCGTGAGCAGGACCAGCAGGCCCAGGGCCGAGCTGGCGCACAGGAGCAGGCCCATGGGCACGGCCGTGGTCTCGTCCAGGCCGACCAGCGGCGCGACGACGGCGCCGATGGTCATCGGTAGGGCTCCGAGCAGGGAGCTGGCGCTCCCGGCCCGGTTCTCCTGCCCCTCCATGGCCAGGGCGAAGGAGCCGGTGAGGACCACGCCCATACAGGTCATGTAGACGAAGATGGGCACGACCAGGAGCACCAGCGGTCCCTGGAGGAGCGCGGTGGCGAGCACCACGGAGGTGGCCGCCACCGCGACGGCCACGGCCGCCGCCAGCAGGCGCCGCTCGCCGTAGCGGCCGCTGAGCCGGCCCACCGCGGAGCTGCCCAGGATGATGCCGATCCCGTTCACCCCGAAGAGGAATCCGAAGACCTGCGGGGACACCCCGTACAGGTCCTGGTAGACGAAGGGCGTCCCGGCCACGTAGGCGAAGCTGCCGCCGTGCAGCAGGCCGACGATCAGCGTGTAGCCGAGGTAGCGGCGGTCCCGGAACAGCGCTCCCATCGTGCGCAGGCTGCCGCCCAGGGTGCTCGGGATGCGCCGCCGAGGGTGGAGCGTCTCCGGCAGGCGCACCGCCACGACCAGGACGATCAGGGCGCCGAGCAGGGCCAGCGCCCAGAACACGCTCCGCCAGGTGGTGGAGGGCAGCATGAGGACGCCGCCGCCCACCACGGGGGCCACCATGGGGGCGACCGCGACCACCACCATGATGAGGGCGAAGAACCGGGTGAGCGCCGGGCCGTCGAAGACGTCGCGCACCACCGCGCGGGAGAGCACCACCCCGGCGCTGGCGGTGAAGCCCTGGAGGAACCGGCCCAGCACCAGCACCCCGGTGTCGGGGGCGAGCGCGCACAGGGCCGAGGCGAGCACGAACAGCGCCACGCACACCAGGAGCGGCCCCCGCCTACCCCGGGCGTCGCTGATCGGGCCGATCACCACCTGGCCGACCGCGAGGCCGACCAGGCAGGCGGTGAGGCTCAGCTGCACCTGGGAGGCGTTGGCGCCCAGATCGTCGGAGATCTCGGGAAACGCCGGAAGGTACATGTCGATGTTGAGCGGGCCCAGCACGGTCAGCAGGGCGAGCAGCAGGGCCAGCCCCAAACGCGCGCGGCCGGTCGGGTTGTGGAGCATGGGGCCTCTCTGCGGCACGGGTGAGGGAGCCCGTCCACGGTACCCAGCTCCACCCGGCCGGTTGCCGGACCGGTCGGCAATCTGACGAGGACCCGTCAGTTGGGTCCGCCGGTCAGAAGAGGACCGACATGACCTCCCCCACCTGCCGGAAACCGACGCGCTGGTAGGTGGCCCGGGCGGGGGTGTTGAAGTCGTTGACGTAGAGCGTCACGCGGGGGGCGATCTCGGCGAGCGCGTAGTTGACCACCGCGGCCATACCCGCGCTGGAGTACCCGCGTCCGCGCAGCTCGGGGTGGACCCACACGCCCTGTACCTGACAGGCCTGCGGAGTGACGGCGCCGATCTCCGCCTTGAACACCACCTGCCCGTCCTCGATCCGGGCGAAGGCGCGACCCGTGCGGACCAGCTCCTCGACGCGGGCCCGGTAGAGGGCGCCACCGTCACCGGAGTCCGGCGGGACCCCCACCTCCTCGGTGAACATGGCGACGCACGCGGGGACGAGGGTGTTGAGCTCCTGGACGCGGACCCTGCGCACCAGGGGGTCGGGCGTGACGGCGGGCGGGCCGTCGATCTCCAGGACGGGTTGGCTGGCCCGGATGGCGCGGGCGGGCCCCCAGGCGGGGGTGACCTGCTGCCAGAAGTCGTTGACCGCCTCGACCGGCCCGACGATCGAGGAGCAGCGGCGGCCGCGCCAGCGCGCGTGGTCGGCGAACCCGCGCACGGCGGCGGGTCCGGCGTTGACCGGGACGAGGTTGGCGCCCGAGTAGCACAGGGCGGTGAGTCTGCCGCGTTCGGTGTGTCCCCACAGCTCGGCCCCGGCTCCACCGGACATGCCGGTGGCCATCAGCCGTGAGGCCACGAAGACGTTGCCCACGGGGTCGGCGTCCAGGAGCGCGCGAACGGCATCCCGGTCGCGGGCTCCGAGAATCCGTACGGCCGAGGTCCGCAGCATCGCATCTCCCCCTCTTCCCGATCACCGTCTCCGGCTGGACACCGGGTCAGTTCGTGGGCCCACGGCGGTTCGCGCCGGTTCCAGCCTATTCGACGGCCTGTCCGGACTCACCTGGAGGTTTCGAGTCCGACCGGTCCGAGCCGCTCGACCGGGGTGAGCTCGGCCCCCTGCGCGGTGCGCGGGCTGGGCTCGGGCCGGGCGTCACAGGTCAGGTCGGGTCCCTCCGCCATGCGCTCGGGCAGGGTCCCCTCGCGGAGGTAGGCGACAACGGTCTCGTCCACGCAGGCGTTCCCGGTGAGGGCCACGCCGTGGGTGATGCCGCCGTCCTCGATCACCAGCGAGGAGCCGGGCAGCCGGTCGCGCAGGGAGCGGGCCCCCTCCACGGGGGTGGCGCCGTCGCCGGTGGCGTGCACCAGGAGCACGTCGCCGTCGTAGGCCGGGTGCTCGTAGGGGCCGTCGCCGACCTGGAACCAGGGCTCCGACTCGCCGGACCAGGAAGCGCACGGAGCGTTGTACCAGGTGTTGTGCCAGGCCAGGAAGGGGGCGTCCTTGTGGGCCCGGTGGGCGTCCGCGCTCCACGTGTCCCAGTCGTGGGGCCACCGGGAGTCGGTGCACTGGACCGCGAGGTATCCGCCGTAGCCGGGGTCGCTGCCCGCGTCGTCGCCGTAGGTCGCGTTCAACTCCAGCAGCGGAGCCGGGTCGGCGTCGTTGACCTGCGCGGACAGCGCCGCTGCGACATCGGGCCAGGTGTTGCCGCTGTAGGCGACGACGGCGGCCGCGCTCTCCAGTTCGCTGGGCCCGACCGTGTCCTCCAAAGGCGCGTCCCGGAGCTGGGAGCGCAGGCGGTGGTAGGCGGACGCGACGGACGCGCCGTCGGCGCCCAGGCCGAAGACGGCGTCGTGGCGGGCGGTCCAGTCGAAGAAGTTGGCGGCGGCGCGGTCGAGGGAGCGGGTCTGTCCGAGGTTGCTCTCGTACCAGGGCAGGTTCGGGTCGACGACGCTGTCGAGGACGACGGCGCGCACGCTGTCGGGGTAGAGCGAGGAGTAGACGGTACCGAGGTAGCTGCCGTAGGAGTAGCCGAGGTAGTCGATCCGGTCGAGGCCGAGGGCGACCCGGATGGCGTCCATGTCGTGCGCGGTGTCCTCGGTGCGCATGTGGTCCAGGAGCGGCCCGGCGTTCTCGGCGCAGGCGTCGGCGTAGGCGCGGGCGTCCTCGCGCAGCGCCCTCTCCTCGGCGGCGTCGGCCGGGACGGCGTCCTTGCGGACCGGGGCGAAGTACCCGGGGTCGCAGGTGACGTTGGGGGTGGATGCGCCCATGCCGCGCGGGTCGAAGGCCACCACGTCGTAGATCTCGCGCAGCTCCTGGGGCATGCGGTTGTGGGTGACCGCGGCCCACCGGCGTCCCGCACTGCCCGGGCCGCCGGGGTTGACCAGCACGGTGTGCTCGGCCTCGCCGGTGGCGGGGACCCGGGACAGGGCGATCCGGAGGGTCTCGGCGGTGTCGCCGACGCGGTCTCCCCCGGTGGTCCGGGTCATGGGGACGGTGAGGGTCGCGCACTCCATCTCGGTGCCGCCGACCGGGGCGAGGTCCTCGCAGGGCCGCCAGTCGAGGGACCGCTGGTCGAGCCGGGTGATCGGCGCGACGGCCTCGACCGGCGCGGCGGCCCGGGCCGCGGGAACGGCGACCAGTGAGGCCAGGAGCACCCCGGCGGAGACCGCTGCCCACTGTGTGCAGGTTGAACGCACGCTCTTACCCCCGATACCGGCCAGGACGTCCACCTGCATTCTCACCGCTACGCGACGTGACACCGTGAAACGACACGGACCCCGGTCGGGCACTGCCCGGTAACATGTGCCCTGGTCAGATCAGACGGGGACGAAGGGGCACCATGCGGCTTGATCGTGTCGACGAGCGGATCATCGCGATGCTCGGCGCGGACGCGCGGACCAGCTTCGCCGAGATCGGCGGCGAGGTCGGTCTGAGCCCCTCGGCGGTCAAACGCCGAGTCGACCGGCTGGTCGACTCGGGCGCCGTACGCGGCTTCACCGTGGTCGTCGAACCCCGGGCGATCGGTTGGACCACCGAGGCGTTCATCGAGCTCTACTGCCGTGCCCGCACGTCCCCGGGCGAGATCCGCCTCGGCCTGTCCGGGTACGCCGAGGTCACCTCGGCCTGCACCGTCACGGGCGACGCCGACGCGATCGTGCAGGTCCGCGCACGCGACACCCAGCACCTGGAAGAGGTCATCGAGCGGATCGGCGCCGAGCCGTTCGTGGTGCGCACCAAGAGCACCCTGGTGCTCTCCCGGCTCGTGGACCAACCCATCCTCGCGGGTGCCGCCGGAGCCGAGCCCTCCGACGAGGGCGACGGGCGGGCGGAATGATCCGCACAACAGGCCCTAGAGGTACCAGTTGGCGGCCAGGAACGACCCCCACCAGGTGAGACCGTAGGCGACGGGCGCCATCAGCACGGGTATCGGAGACCAGGAACGGCGTACCCGGGACAGGCCGTCGTCGTGCCACACGCGCTCCTCGCGGACCGCGTCGGCCCGCGCGGCGATCCGCTCTGCCATGCGTTCGGCCGGGCCGGTCCCGAGGAACATGGTGGGCCTGGAACGCCAGTAGGTCCGGACCACCACGAGTCCCCCGTCCCTCGTGCGTATCTCGATCAGCGCGTCCTCGGTGACCCGCACACGCTCGACGTCGATCCACCTGACCCGGGTGAGGGTCCGAAAGCCCCCCGTGACGAGCCCGTCCTCCCGCACCAGGGTCACGTAGCCGACGGCGCTCACACACCAGGCCCACAAGAGGAGCAGGACGAGGACGAAACCCCCGACGCCGAACCACAGGGAGATCTCCCACGCCAGCTCACCCAACTCGAGGAGCAGGACGAAACAGGCGACGAGAACGACGGGCGCCATCAATGCCGTCGCCGGTGACCAGTGGACGCTGCGGAGGGGGTCGCGCGCGGGGGTGGGCATGGAGGCGTCGGGGGTACGCATGGGGGAATCCCGTCGGGAGGTCTCGGGCCCGGAGCGGGAACCGGGAGGGGTACCGGACCGATACCCGCCGGAAGCGCCGGAACACGCGTATCCGCAGGCCGGAAGCGGCCACCCCCGACCAGGACGGGAGGCCCGGCGGCGGCCCCGTACGCGCCCCGGACCCCCTCGAACGGTCAGTCCTCGGGCAGCTCCACCGGGGCCAGCTCGTCGAACAGGTCGCCCGGCCCGGGGTTGGTCGGGTCGGTCTCCCCGCCGAAGTGGCGCATCACGCCCCACACCGCGTTGAGGGCGGTCTGCACCGCTCCCTCCGCCCATCCGGCGGTCCAGGACACGTCGTCGCCCGCGAGGAACAGGCCCCGGTGCCGCTCGGCCAGATCGTCCTGGTGGAAGTGCGTGAACAGGCGACGCTGGTACCGGTAGTGGCCGGGGAGGTTGGCCTTGAACGCGCCCATGAAGTAGGGCTCGTCCTCCCAGGAGACCGTGACCGGGTCACCGGTGATGTGCGAGCGCACGTCCACGTCCGGGTAGATCTTGCCGAGCGAGGCCAGCATGACCTCCATGCGCTCGTTGGGCGACAGCGGCAGCCACTTGAGCGAGTCGTCGCACCAGGTGTAGGACAGGCAGATCGCGGCCGGGCCGTCCGGGTCCTCGCCCTCCAGCAGGTAGGTGCCCCGGGTCATGCGGTCGGTGAGCGTCATGCTCATGACGTCCCGACCGGTCTCGGGGTCGCGGTCGCGCCAGAACGCGCGGTCGACCGGTACGAACAGCTTGGACGACTCCATGTAGTGGGTCCGCTCGATCGCCGTCCAGTGGTCGATCGGCAGCAGGTCGTCGTCGCAGTCGATCTTGGACAGCAGCATCCACGACTGCGCCGTGAAGACGGCCGCCGGGTAGGCGCGGGTGGAGCCGGAGGAGTCGGTGACGGTGATGTTGCCCGCCGGGGAGTCCTTGGACGCCGTCCGGCGCAGCGCCGTCACCGCCGGACGCGGCTGCCCGCCGTGGAGCGAGGCCAGGGAGGTCCCCCGTGCCCAGTGCACCAGCTTGTCCGGGGCCGCCTCCCACAGTCGGCGCGGCAGCTGGTCCACACCCCCGACGATGCCCAGGTGGTCGTCGTCGGCGCCGGTGTAGGTGACCCGCAGGATCTCCAGGATGGAGTTGGGGAAGTCGGTGTCCCAGCCTCCGGTGCCGAACCCGACCTGCCCGAAGACCTCGCGGGCGCGGAAGGACGAGAATCCCGGGGACTCGCACAGGAACCCGTAGAAGGTCTGGTTGTCGAGCCGCTCGACCAGCGCGTTCCAGATCTCCTTCTGGGTGGCCACGTCGCGCTCGCGGATCGCCCGCTGCATGCGGGTGTGCTCGACGCTCTCCAGGGTCCGCTCCCAGGCGCGCGCCACCTCGCGGTAGGTCTCGGGGAGGTCGTCCAGACGCGTCGCGTAGTGCGACTCGCCCTTGAGGTCCACGACCGTGCTCGGGGTGGCGGGCGAGAGCGGGTTGGGGAACGGGCTGGTGCGCAGCCCCATGAGGTCGGCGTAGTGCCAGAACGAGGTGGAGGTCGGCGGGAAGCGCATCGCGCCCATCTCCGCGACGACGTCGTCGGGGGCCCCGGGCAGGCGCTCGGTGCGCAGGCGGCCGCCGATCCGGTCGGCCTCGTAGACGACCGGCCGCAGCCCCATCCTCATGAGCTCGTAGGCGGTGACGACGCCGGACAGGCCGCCGCCGATGACGGCCACCTCGGTGCCGTGGTGCCCGGCGGGAACCTGGCCCAGACCGGCGGGGTGCGCCAGGAACGCGTCGTAGGCGAACGGGAAGTCGGGCCCGGACATGGTCAGCGGACGGTGGTCGGGCCGGTCGGACACGGGCGCGGTACCGGCGGACGTGGGTACGGCGGACGTCATGGGGTCCTCCTTCACTGGGGCGGGAGCGGGCGCCGCGTGAGCGGCGGTGGTCGGGTGGTGCGGTCGTCGCGGAGAGGGTGCGTCAGGGGGCGCCGGGAGCCGGGTACAGGTCGGTGCGGCGGTCCCCCAGGTACGAGAGCTCGGAGCGGGAGGCGGCCACGTCGGCGGGGTGCACCTCGCCGACGAGCAGGGCCTCGGCGGCCCCCGCGCGCAGCAGTTCCGCGCCGTCGGGTCCCACCAGTGCGCTCAGCCCGACGTAGTCGAGGTCGCCCTCGGCGTCACAGCGGTTCGCGTAGGCCAGGTGGATCTGGTTCTCCATGGCCCGGGCCGGAACGAGGAGCGTGGCCACCGAGGTGGTCGGCGCCATCAGCGCGGTGGGCACCACGAGCAGGGTGGTCCCGGCCCGGGCGTGGGCCCGGACCGTCTCGGGGAACTCCACGTCGTAGCAGACCAGCAGGCCGATCCGGTGGCCGTCGAGGTCGGCCTGCACGACCAGGTCGTCACCGGCGCGGAAGTGGTCGCGGTCCAGAGCGCCGAACAGGTGGGTCTTGCGGTAGAGCGCGCGGGAGACCCCCGTGGCGTCCACCAACCGCACCGCGTTGTACACGTCGCCGCCGTCCAGCTCGGGAAAGCCGTAGACGACGGCCACTCCGGTGTCCGACGCGATCCGGGAGACCTCCGCGAAGAGGGGGCCGTCCGCCGGTTCGGCCAGCTCCCTGAGGCGATCCCCGATGTTGTAGCCGGTCAGCGACATCTCCGGGGTGACCAGCAGGGCGGCGCCCCGGTCGGCGGCGGCGCGGGCACGCTCTCGGAGGCGACGGAGCGAGGAGGCGGGGTCGCCGCTGCGTCCGGTGCCCTGGTCGAGGGCCACGCGCAGGGGTGCGGGCATGACTGGCTACCTCCCGAGGTGTGCTGGTGCGCCGACGCTGTCCGGCCGCGTCCACTCTAGGTGGAGGGAGGCGTGGGAACCGTGTGTGGAACCTGCGCCGTGTTGCGAGTTCGCACTGATCAGACGCGCATCTTTGCGTCCGAGGGCGTCTTCACGCTCCGTTCGTTCGCGTATTCGCGACGGTCACCCGTGGGAACGCGCGGCGGGGCCGGGGGATTCCCCCGGCCCCGCCGTCCTCACTCGCCGACCGCGCCCGACGCCCCGGCCCCGTCCGGGGTCAGGCGCGGACCTCGGGAACGGTCTCGGCCTCCAGGGCGGAGCGGCGCATGCCGTAGCCGAAGTAGATCGCCAGCCCCACCGCGAGCCAGGCGCAGAAGGCCGCCCAGACGCTCACCGGCATGCTCGCCATCAGGTAGGCGCAGGCCAGCACGCCCAGGACCGGGGTGACGGGCGCCCCGGGCATCCGGAAGGCCCGCCTGAGGTCGGGGCGGGTCCTGCGCAGTACCAGCACGGCCACGTTGACCAGGGCGAAGGCGAAGAGCGTGCCGATGGCCGTGGCGTCGGCGAGCGGCCCGAGCGGGATGAACGCGGCCAGCACGGCGATGAACACCGACGTGATGACCGTGTTGGCGCGCGGGGTGCCGTGGGCGTCCACCCTGGAGAAGGCCGCGGGGATCAGGCCGTCACGTGACATCGCGAAGAGGATGCGCGTCTGGCTGTAGAGGACGACCAGGACGACGCTGGCCAGGGCCAGCACCGCACCGGCGGCGAAGATGACCGCCCAGACCGGTGTTCCGGTGACGACCGTGAGGATGCCGGCCAGGGAGGTCCGCCCCTCGGCGAACTCGGTCCAGTTGAGGGCGCCGACCGCGCTGAAGGCCACCAGGCAGTAGAGGGCGGTGACCACGATCATGGAGAACATGATGGCGCGCGGCAGGTCGCGCTGCGGGTCGCGCGCCTCCTCACTGGCGGTGGAGGCGGAGTCGAAGCCGATGTAGGAGAAGAACAGGGTGGCACCGGCGGCGGACACGCCGGCCATACCCATCGGCATGAACGGGGCGAAGTTGCCCCGCTGGACGGCGGTGACCGCGATGGCCACGAACATCACCAGCACGGCGACCTTGACGGTCACCATCACGGCGTTGACGCGGGTGCTCTCCCGCACCCCGACGAGCAGGGCGAACATCGACAGCAGGACCACCACGGCGGCGGGCACGTTGACCAGGCCGCCCTCCAGAGGACCGGCCAGGAGCGCGCCCGGCAGCGACAGCCCGGTGGTCAGGTGCAGGAGCTCGTTGATGTACTGGCCCCAGCCGACGCCGACCGCCGCGACGGAGACCCCGTAGGTGAGCATCAGACACCAGCCGCACACCCAGGCCGTGAACTCGCCCATCGTGGCGTAGCTGTAGGAGTAGGCCGACCCGGAGGCGGGGATCATCCCGGCCATCTCGGCGTAGGCCAGCGCGGAGAACAGCGCGGTCACACCGGCCAGGACGAACGCGAGGATGACGGCGGGCCCGGCGATCGGGACCGCCTCACCGAGCACCACGAAGATTCCGGTGCCCAGGGTGGCGCCGATACCGATCATGGACAGCTGCCAGAACCCCATGGTGCGGCGCAGGCCGTGGTCGCCCTCGGTCTCGGCCACGAGCTTCTCGACCGGCTTGCGCCGGCTCAGACGCCGCCCCAGGGTGGACTCGGACGCGTCCGCCCCCACGGGGCTCCTCTGCTGCACCACGAATGGACTCCTCGACGTTCTGCGGGTGGGCACACCGGTTCGGCTCCGTCTCGAACCAACGCGACCCCACCTGTGCCTCGGGCAACGTTAATGGCGCCGCGTGAGTAGCATGACCCACATTCATTGCCTCTGTCCGCTTTCCATGGCCGAATCATGCGCACTGACGCAAGAAAACGCACACCGTGGTGATCCGTGCCACGTGACGTGACTCATCGCGGACCTGCCCCCGGACCGGCGGTGGCGCCGGTCCGGGCCACCGGTGGGTGTAAGCCTCCGGCGGTCCCGCGTGTTCCCCAACGGGGCACACGGGTGCCCACCTCCGAGTCGGACGCGGGTCCGGGCACGGCAAAGGGGGCACGGCGCACGCCGTACCCCCTCTGATCGGTGGCCCCCTCAGGGGGCGGTGCGGATCAGCCCGCCACGGACACGCTGGGCTCGCCCTGGACCCCGGCCTCGCCCATCTCCTCGGCGATGCGCATGGCCTCCTCGATCAGCGTCTCGACGATCTTGGACTCGGGGACCGTCTTGATGACCTCGCCCTTGACGAAGATCTGGCCCTTGCCGTTGCCCGAGGCCACGCCCAGGTCGGCCTCGCGCGCCTCACCCGGGCCGTTCACGACACAGCCCATGACGGCCACTCGCAGCGGCACCTCCAGGCCCTCCAGACCGGCGGTGACCTCCTCGGCGAGCGTGTACACGTCCACCTGGGCGCGGCCGCAGCTCGGGCAGGAGACGATCTCCAGGCCGCGCTCGCGCAGGCCCAGGGACTCCAGGATCTGCGCGCCCACCTTGACCTCCTCGGCGGGCGGCGCCGACAGGGACACGCGGATGGTGTCGCCGATCCCCTCCGACAGCAGCGCGCCGAAGGCCACGGCGGACTTGATGGTGCCCTGGAAGGCCGGTCCGGCCTCGGTGACGCCCAGGTGCAGCGGGTAGTCGCAGGCCTGCGACAGCAGCCGGTACGCGTTGACCATCACGACCGGGTCGTTGTGCTTGACGGAGATCTTGATGTCCTGGAAACCGTGCTCCTCGAACAGCGAGCACTCCCAGAGCGCGGACTCCACCAGCGCCTCGGGGGTGGCCTTGCCGTACTTGGCGAGCAGCCGCCTGTCGAGCGATCCGGCGTTGACGCCGATACGGATCGGGGTCCCGGCTGCCGAGGCCGCCTTGGCGATCTCGGCGACCTTGTCGTCGAACTTCTTGATGTTGCCCGGGTTGACGCGCACGGCCGCGCACCCGGCGTCGATCGCGGCGAACACGTACTTGGGCTGGAAGTGGATGTCGGCGATCACCGGGATCTGCGACTTCTTGGCGATGATCGGCAGCGCGTCGGCGTCGTCGTTGGTGGGGACGGCCACACGGACGATCTGGCAGCCCGAGGCGGTGAGCTCGGCGATCTGCTGGAGGGTCGCGTTGATGTCGGAGGTGCGGGTCGTCGTCATCGACTGCACGGACACGGGAGCGTCGCCGCCCACCGGGACGTTCCCGACCATGATCTGCCGGGTCTTGCGCCGGGTCGCCAGCGGGCGCGGCGGGGTGGCGGGGATACCGAGATCAATGGTCACGCTAGGTTCACCTCGTCTGCCGCCGGAGGGAGGGGCGGCACTTGATGTCGTCCGGTCGTGGAGAAACGGGGCGCGCACACCGCGCCCGCGCGGGCGTCTTCCGGGAGATCCGTCCCGGTGGCCTCGGCCACGGCGGCGATCCCGGTACGCGACCCCCAGGTTACCCGCCCTTGGGGCGGCGCTCGGCCCTTCGTGGCCGCGCTCACACCAGTTCAACCGGTGTTCACCCCCTCAGGGGGTGCGGGGGGCGCTCCTGAGGGGGTGGCCGGAGATCATCCGAAGAGCCGGACCGGGTTGATGAGGTCGGCGACGAGCAGGATCACGCTGAACACCAGGAAACAGGCCACGATCACGTAGGCCACCGGTGTCAGCAGCGCGACGTCCACCGGACCGGGGTCGGGGCGTCTGAACAGCCGCGCCGTCCACTTCTTGACCGACTCCCAGACCGCCCCGGCCATGTGCCCGCCGTCCAGCGGCAGGATCGGCAGCATGTTGAAGGCGAAGAGGAAGAGGTTGACGCTGGCCAGGATGCTGATCATGATCGCGACGGTGTCGACCACGGGCAGGCCCTGCGACATGATCTCGCCGCCGATGCGGGAGATGCCGACGATGCCCACCGGGGAGTCCTCGGTGCGCTGTTCGCCCAGGAACGCCGCGCCGAACACCTCGGGGACCCGGCTGGGCAGGGCGATGATCGCCTCTCCGACCCCGACCAGCATGGAGCCGACCTCGGAGACCGACTCCCCCACACTCAGCGGCTGGCGCTCCTGGACGAACACCACGCCCAGGAACCCGACGACCTCGGTGGCGGCGACCCTGCGGCCCTGGTCGTCGTAGACGAGGTCGCCGTTCTCGTCGGTCTCGTAGACGATGTTGCCGTCGGCGTCCCGGGCGGGCAGTTCGTTCTCGACGATGTCGACGTCGGTGGTGAGGCGCTCACCGTCGCGCTCGACCACGAACTCGGTGCTGCCCAGGGACTGGCGGATCTGCCGGTTGACGGTGGCGCCCGTCACGGGCTCGCCGTCGATCGAGACGATGACGTCGCCGGGCTCCAGGCCCGCCTCGTGGGAGGGGGTGGGGGCGAAGGCGTCGGTGCACTCGGTGGCGGTGACCCCGGCCGGGACGACGCACTCGCGCACCGACCCGATCTGCGGGGTCTCCTTGTGCACGCCGATGCCCATGAAGAGCACGCCGAGGAGGATGACCGCGAGCATGAGGTTCATGCCCGGCCCGGCGAACATCACGATCAGGCGCTTCCAGGGGGCGCGCTGGTAGAACTGCCGGTCCTGGTCCTCGGGAGACAGCTCCACGAAGGAGGCCTCGCGGGCGTCCTCGGCCATCGCCCGCCACCGGGACATCTTCTTGGCCCCGGTGTCGGCCCGCTCGCGGGCGGGCGGCAGCATGCCGACCATGCGCACGAACCCGCCCAGCGGAATGGCCTTGATCCCGTACTCGGTCTCGCCCCTGCGCACCGACCAGAGCGTCTTGCCGAAGCCCACCATGAACTCGGTGCACTTGATCCCGAACGCCTTGGCCGCGGTCATGTGGCCGAGCTCGTGCCAGGCGATCGAGAGCAGCAGTCCCACGACGAACAGGACGATCCCGACCACCGTCAGCAGAACGACCATGCACCACTCCTCAAGCCGATGTCGGTCCTCAGCCGCGGGTGAGCAGCTCGCGCGCGCGGGTTCGGGCCCAGGTGTCAGCGGCGTACACGTCGTCCAGGGTCAGGGTCGAGGCTCCCGGACGGTCCGCCCTCTGGTGTTCAGAGACTACCTGGGACACGGTGTCCATGATCGCCGGGAACGCGAGGTTTCCCTTGAGGAAGGCGTCCACCGCCTCCTCGTTGGCGGCGTTGTACACGGCCGGGGCGGTGCCGCCCGAGGCGCCGACCTCGGCTGCCAGCCGCACGGCGGGGAAGGCCTCGTGGTCCAGCGGCTCGAAGGTCCAGCTCTGGGCGCGGGTCCAGTCCATGCCGGGCGCGGCGTCGGGGACGCGTTCGGGGGCGCTGATGCCGTAGGCGATCGGGATCATCATGCTGGGCGGGCTGGCCTTGGCCAGGGTGGTGCCGTCGACGTACTCGACCATGGAGTGCACGATCGACTGCGGGTGCACGACCACGTCGATCCGGTCGAAGGGCACGTCGAACAGCAGGTTGGCCTCGATCACCTCCAGGCCCTTGTTGACCAGGGTCGCGGAGTTGACGGTGATGACCGGCCCCATGCTCCAGGTCGGGTGGGCCAGGGCCTGCGCGGGGGTGACGTCGGCGAGTTCCTCGGCGCGTCGGCCGCGGAAGGGGCCGCCGCTGGCGGTGATCACCAGTCGGCGCACGTCGGAGCGGGCGGCGTGCACCAGGCCCTGGGCGGGGCTGGTGAGCTCGCCCTCGGGCAGGTGGGGGAAGCACTGGGCGAGGGCGTAGTGCTCGGAGTCGACCGGGACGATCTGGCCGGGGGCGGCCAGGTCGCGCACGAGCGGCCCGCCGATGATGAGGGACTCCTTGTTGGCCAGTGCGAGGGTGGTCCCGGCGCGCAGCGCGGACAGGGTGGACTCCAGGCCCAGGGCACCGGTGATGCCGTTGAGGACGACGTCGCAGGGGTGCCCGGCGAGCGCGGCGACGCCCTCGGCGCCGACCAGCACCTCGGCCTCGGAGCCCTGCTCGCGCAGGAGGCGGGTCAGGTCGGCGGCCCGGGCCGGGTCCGCGACGGCCACGCGCCCGACCCCGAGCTCGACCGCCTGCTTGGCGAGCAGGTCGGTGCGGCCGCCCCCGGCGGCCAGCCCGACCACCCGGAAGCGTCCGGGGTTGCGCTGGACGATGTCGACGGCCTGGGTCCCGATCGAACCGGTGGAGCCGAGGATCACTACTGTTCGCTGCTGTTCTTCTCGCACCCGCCCATTGTCGCGCACCCGGCGCGCCGCCGCCGGGGCCTGTGGACAACCCGCGGGGAACGCGGGGCGAACCCCGGGGGCGCGGTCCCGGCGCGGCGGCCCCGGGCACGGGCGCGCGGTACGGCACGGGCGCGTCCGTGTGACGGGGTCTTTACAACGGGCTCCGGATCACCTAACTTGACTGGCGAGTAAGTTACCTCACAGTAGAGTGCGGTGCCGATCACGTGCGGCACCCCCGGCCCCTTCCGACGGCGTCGGCGCGAGCGACCGTCGGAGCCTCCCCGCCCCCACCCCCGAGGTTCCCGCCATGCCCCCAGCCAGCACGCGCTCCGTCAGTACGCGTTCCTCCTCCCCCGCGCGCGTCCCGCTCCGCGCGCGGTTCCACACCCTGTCCACCGCGGCCGTGGCCGCCGCCGTCGCGGTCGCCGCGCTGTCCCCCGCCCCCGCCTCCGCCGTCACCGTCGCCTCGACCATCGGCTACGAGACGATCGTCAGCCACGACGGCACCGAGCTCAAGGCCAAGGTCATCACCCCCACCGGCACCGAGGGCCCGCACCCGCTGCTCGTGATGCCCTCCGCCTGGGCCACCCCGCACATCCTCTACGTCGGCGCGGCCAAGAAGCTGGCGGAGGAGTCCGGATACCAGGTCGTCGCCTACTCCTCGCGCGGGTTCTGGGACTCCGGCGGCGGCATCGAGGTGGCGGGGCCCGAGGACCGGGCCGACGCCAGCGCCGTGATCGACTGGGCCCTGGAGAACACCGGGGCCGACCCCGACCGGATCGGTATGGCCGGCATCTCCTACGGCGGCGGCATCAGCCTGCTCACCGCAGCCGAGGACGACCGGGTCCGGGCGGTCGGCTCCATGAGCGGCTGGGCCGACCTGGAGGCCTCCCTCTATCCCAACGCGACCATCGACGTGCAGTCCGCCGAACTGCTGCTCCTGGCCGGGAACCTACTCGGCACCCCCGGGGAGTCCCTCAGGGAGATGGAGCGCGAGTACCGGCGCGGCAACGTCGACCCCATCCTGGAGATGGCCCCGGACCGCTCCGCCGCCACCAAGGTGGACCGGATCAACGCCAACGGCACCGCCGTGATGATGGCGCACGGCTGGAACGACGGCATGTTCCCCGCGGGGCACATCGCCGACTTCTACGAGGAGCTGACCGGCCCCAAGCGGCTCATGCTCACCCCCGGAGACCACGCCACCCCCGAGGCCTTCGGCGCGGTCGGGCTGCCCAACGAGGTGTGGGAGGACCTGGCCCGCTGGTTCGACCACCACCTGAAGGGCGAGGACAACGGCGTCGACGCCGAGGAACCGGTACGGGTGAAGCCCAACAACGGCTCGGGCGGGTGGACCTCGCACGCGGACTGGCCCTCGGTGACGGCGTCGGCCGACGAGTACCACCTCGGTGAGCCCAGCTCCAGCTGGGGTCGCTGGCGGAGCGAGGGCGCGATGGGCACCGAGCCCGCCACGGGCTGGGAGTACGGCTTCCGCACCGGGATCGGCACGACCGCCGAGAGCGGCACGGTGATCCTCTCCGGGGCCCTCCAGCAGTTCTTCGACGTGCCCACCGGCGTGCTGCTGCCCACCGTGGACCGGTACCGGGCCGCCGTGTGGACCAGCCCCGTCTACCCCGAGGGCGCCCGGGTGGCCGGGACCCCCGAGGTGACCTTCACCGTCACCCCGACCGTCGCCGACCAGTCGGTCCTCGTGTACCTGTACGCGATCAACGACCGGGGCACCGGCTCCCTGCTCAGCCACGCCCCGTACACCCTGCGGGGCGCGACCCCCGGCGAGCCGGTGACGGTCGACACCGAACTGTCCTCGGTGGTCTGGGACGTCCCCGCGGGGCAGCGGCTGGCCGTGGTCGTGGACAGCCGGGACGCCCGGTACGTGAACGAGAGCCGGATCGGGGACAGGGTCACGGTGAGCTCTCCGGAAGAGGCGCCGACCCGGGTCACCATCCCGCTCGGGTAGACACCGGTGCCCCCGGACGCGGGGTTTCGGCGCTCATCGGCGCCGAAACCCCGCGTTCCGGTCAACGCACCGCCACGTGTCGGGCGGCCCCGCCCGACTCCGCGCGAGGTCGGGCGGCCGTCTTCCCGAGAAAGCCGCGACACAAACCCAAAGTAGTTATCGCGTTACTCCAAGTGTGCGAAGATCAGGGGCATGACCTCGCCCACCGCACGCAGGATCTTCGCCCCGCTGGCCGCAGCCGCGGTCGCCCTCGGGGGTCTCGCCCTCATCGACCACCTGCCCGCCCCGGCCGCCGCCGTCTCCCACGCCGTCCACTCCTCCGCCGCCCTCCCGGACGCCCTCGCCCGGGGGGGACCCGCTCCACAGAGCGCCGCCCCCCATTCCCGTATGGACGGGGTCGTCCACCAGACCGGGGCCGTGACCAACGAGCAGCGCACCGCCGTCCTCGACTACTGGACGAGCGACCGCATGGCCGCCGCCCAGCCCATCACCAGCCTCGTCGAGTCCACCCTCGGGCTGACCGAACCGCTCCAGAGCTCCGCCGGGACCGAACCGCAGGCCTCCAGCCCCAACAGCGACGGCGACCGCTGGAACGACGGCGGGAAGGTCACCAGGACCACCGGCAAGGTCTACCTGACCATGGACGGCCGCGACTTCACCTGCTCGGCCTCGGTCGTGGACTCCGCCAACCGCAGCACCCTGGTCACCGCCGGGCACTGCGCCAAGGACGGGAAGGGCTCCTGGGCCCAGAACTGGACCTTCGTCCCCGGCTACTCCTCCGGGGACAGCCCGCACGGCAAGTTCACCGCCCGCGACCTCATGGTCGTCCCGCAGTGGTCCAACCGGGCCGACGACAGCTACGACTTCGCGATGGTCGTGCTCAACGAGGACGGCGGGACCGCGGTGCAGGACCGCGTCGGCGCCCAACGGATCTCCTTCGACACCTGGACCGAGCAGAGCGTGTCCAGGGGCGTGCAGGTGTACACCTTCGGTTACCCGGCCGCCTCCCCCTACAACGGCCGCGAACTCCACTACTGCTCCGGCCGGACCGTCGCCGACACCGGCGGCACCACCGCCAACGGGGTGCGCTGCACCATGACCCAGGGCTCCAGCGGCGGACCCTGGTTCTCCGGCTTCGACCCGGCCACCGGCACCGGCACCATCTCGTCCGTGGTGAGCTTCAAGTACGCCGACGACCGCGGCACCCAGTACGGGCCCCGCCTGGGCACCGAGGCCCGCGACCTCTTCGACCACGCCTCGAAGCTGTAGGACGCCGCGCACGAGGGGTGCCACGGGGGCGGCGGCCGCACACCGGCCGCCGCCCCCGTGCGCGTCGCGCCGTGGCCCCTACGGGTCGATCCCGGTCAGCACCGGCGCCCGCTCGTGGGTGCGGTCGGTCATCGCCGCCCGCCGTCCCTCCGGTGGAGGGGTTGCGGACGGTCATCCCGGTGGCGCACGCGCACGGAAAGTGTCGGCCCCGCCGACCATCCTGGGAGCAGTCGACCCACCAGGAGCCCCCTTGAGCGTCAGCCTGTACTACAGCGCCCGCCGCGACACCCCGCTCAGCGACACCGAACGCGCCGCCGTGGACCGGATCACGGCCGAGGGCGAGCGGGCGTTGGCCGCCCACGCCGAGCGCCTGCTGCCCGAGTGGATCGCCCTGGGAGAGGTCACCGACCCGGCCCTGGGACCCCCCGAACTCTTCGAGCCCCTGGCCCCGTACGCCGTGTACGCGGGCGCCGGAGAACTGTTCGCCGGGGCCAGCAAGCTCTCCCACTCCGCGAGCGGCCCCCTGCCCGTCATGGCACACCTGCGCCACTACCTGGCCGCCCTCGCCCGGCTGCGCGAGGAGATCCCCGGAGCGCACTGGCGTGTGGCGATTGATGACTTGGCCGTTCCTTGGGTAAACGGAGAGTACGACCTGGAGGCCGCGGGGCGGTGACCCGCACCCCCGGGTCCGCAGCAGCCGACGGGAACCCGGGGGTGCCCTTGCCGCTCGTCTACCGCACGATGGTCGCGGTCCACCACGACGGCGACCTGGTCGCGGTCGCCTCCTCCGTCCTGTCCCGCTGGCTGAGCAAGCGCGGCAACTCGGGGGCGCGGGTCGACTTCACCGCTCCGGGCCGGTACGAGCTGAGCAACCGCTCCCGTGCGCTGGTGGTACGCCACCACAACGCCGACGAGGGCCTGACCTTCCTGCGGCTGACCACCGAGTCCGACAAACCCGAGGGTGTGTGGCGCACGCTGGCCACGGTGGTCGTGGACCCCGAACTCTCCCCGTGGAGCCACGTGTGGATCGACATGACCGTCGACCCCGCCGGCCCCGCCGCCCCGAACGCCCCCCGCCCCGACGTGATGCCGCCCGAGGTCGCGCGCATGCTGCTGGAGGCGGTCGACGCCCACGACGGTGCCCATCCCCTGCCGTCCTCTCCCCGGATCGTGCGGGGACACGACGACGGGGACGTGGCCGCCCTCCTCTCGACCATCCACGACCCGCTGCGCCGTCTGGCCATCGTGGCCACCGGCGCGCCGCGCGACGTCACCGTGGCCAGCTGGCGCGCGTCGATGGCCGGGGCCCTGTCACGGTGCACCGGCATGTGCGCCGGATACGTCCTGGACGGGGCCGCACTGGACCGGGTGGGCGCGCTGCTGCCCCGCGGCCTCGACGTGCCCCCGGGCGGAGTGCGCACCCTCCTGCCGGGCGTGGACCCGGCCGACGCCTCGGACGCCCGGCGCCACCCCCGGATGAGCCCCAGCACCCTCGACACGGCACGCGACGGCGAACGCGTGCGCAACTGGGTGGGCGCGGCCCTGTCCAGGCGGGTGCGCGACAACGCGCTCGGCCTGGGCCTGCCCGACGCGCTCCGGGCGATCGACGGCCTTCTCACCGAGGAGACCGAGGACCTGCGCCGGGGTCCGCGCACCCGTGCCCCCGTTCCCCCACGGGCACCCACAGGATCGGGGAACGTCATCGCACACCAGTCGGAACACGACTCCGCCTCCTCCCTGGAGCGCGCCGCCGCCCAGGCCCAGGAACACCAGGTGCGGCGGCTCCGCGAGGAGGTGCGCAGGCTCAACGCGCGGATCGGGGAGCTGTCGGAGGAACACCAGGCGGCGCTCGCCGAGAACTCCGACCTGGCCGAGGAGCTGGCGCTGGCCCGGGAGGAGCGTCGATCCGCCCGGTTCGAGGCGCGGTGGCTGCGCGACCGTGTGCGGGAGGAGGGCCTGTTCCGACTGGCCGCCGAACCGGCCCCGCGCGACACCGAGCTGCGACCGCCGTCCAACGTCGTGGAGCTACTGGAGCGCATCACCGACGGTTCCGCGCTGCCGCACCTGTTCTTCACCATCGAGGACCAGACGGTGCGCGAACTCTCCGACAGCCGCAAGGAGGGGCTGTGGGTGACTCGCGCCTGGGAGGCCCTGCTGGCCCTGAACGACTACGCCCGCTACCAGTTCGACAACCCCGGGAGCGGACTGGGGTTCCACTCCTACCTGCGCGAACCGCCGAACGGGTACCGGGTCATCCCGGTGAAGCGGCTGGCCTCGCAGGAGTCGGACCACGTCCGCAACCGGGGCAAGCTCCACGAGAAGCGGGTCTTCCGGGTACCGGCCGAGGTGGAGCCGGACGGCCGGGTCCCGATGTACGCGCACATCAAGCTGGACACCGAGTACGGCATCTGTCCGCGGCTCTACTTCTTCCCGCACCTGGGCCCGGACACCACCAACCGCGTGTACGTGGGCTACCTGGGAAGGCACCTGCCGGTGCAGCAGTCGAACTGAGCGCCGCGCCCCGCGCCGGAGCGGTCAGACCAGGGCGTGCCCGTGGGCGCGGGACAGGGCGGCCAGGTCCGGTTCCCCGTAGCGCTCGACCAGCTCCCGGAAACGGCGTTCCTTCTCCGGTCCGAAGCGGCGCACCTTGGCGGCGTAGGTCGCGGCGGTGAGGAAGACCGGCGGTTCGCTCTTGCTGTGGAACTTGTCGGCGTACATCACCAGCTCCTCCTCCGGGGTCTCGGCGAGGTAGTCCGCGACGGGGACCGGCAGGCCCTGGGAGACGACGTCCTCACGGGTCACACCCACGCCCGTGTGGTGCGAGCAGAACCGGCACAGGGTCCGGGACCACCCCTCCTCCGCCAGCAGCCCGTGGCCCAGCACCCCGTGGCTGACGTAGCGGGGGCCGTCGATCACCCCCCGCGCGTCCATCAGCCGGTAGACGCCGACGTCGTGGAGCAGACACCCGGCACGGACCAGATCGGCGTTCACACCCCGGTCCCCGCGGTCCAGGAGCAGTTCGGCCACCTCGCACACCGCCCGGCAGTGGGAGTACACGCGCTCGAAGGCCTCGGCCGTGGGCGCGTGGCGCTCGTGGAGGGCGCGGATCTGTTCGTCGGTGGGAATCTGCACCCCAGCAGCCTAGGGCAGGGCCGGGGACCGGCCGCGCGTACCCTGGGTGCCGTGACGGGAACGAGGACCGCGGCCGTGGCAGGCCTGGCGGAGACGGAGTGGCGCGAGCGCGCCGAGCTGCACGCACGGCGGGTCGACGCCCTGGTCGGCGACCACGTCCGGCGCCGGAGCGCCGGGGAGCGCCACCCCGTCGAGGACTTCCTGTTCACCTACTACAACCTCAAGCCCGCACAGCTGCGGCGCTGGCACCCCGGGGCGGGGACGGTACTGCTGGGCGGGGGCGCCCGCGAACGGCTCTCCGAACGCTTCTACGCCGAGCGCTCGGGCGGGGTGGGACTGGACGTCCCCGCCTTCCTGGCCGCCCGGCCCGTGCTGGACTTCGTGGAGCGGCTGTTGTCGGCGGTGGCCGAACGCCCCGCCCACCTGGGCTGCTTCGGGCTGCACGAGTGGGCGATGGTGTACCGGACCGAGGAGGTCCGACACGGGCAGGTCCCCCTCCGGCTCGGGCACGCGGGCACCGACCGGGTCGTGGAGTCGCACCGGGTCCAGTGCTCGCACTTCGACGCGTTCCGGTTCTTCACCGGCCCCGCGCGCCCCCTCAACGTCCTCCAGCCCTCCCGGGAACGCCAGACCGAACTCGACCAGCCCGGCTGCCTGCACGCCAACATGGACCTGTACAAGTGGGCGTACAAGCTCACCCCGGCGGTCCCCTCGGAACTGGTGGCCGACTGCTTCGAGCTGTCGAAGGAGATCCGCGTACTGGACATGCGCGCCTCCCCCTACGACCTGCGCGCGTGGGGGTACGACCCGGTACGGATCGAGACCGCCGAGGGCAAGGCCGCCTACATGGAGTACCAGCGGGACTTCGCCGAACGCGGCGCGGTGCTGCGCGGACGGGTCCTGGACGTGTGCCGGGCCCTGCGCGCGGCGGCCTGAGCTCAGGGCAGGTCCGCCCGGCCCGCCTCACGCGCCTCGCGTTCCCGCGCCACCCGGTGGGCCCGGAGCACACCGGTGAGGAGCACCACCGTGGAGGCTCCGATCGGGACGAGCACGGCGGCGGCCTGGCCTTCGGGGGTGGCAGCCAGCGGCAGCCAGAACAGTCCGGGCAGACAGACCAGACCGGCGGCGACGTTCCAGCGAGCCGCGGCCTTGTGCACCGCGTACCAGGCGGACTCGCTGGAGCGGGTGTAGGCCGTGCAGATACCGACGAACGGGCTGGGACGCAGCCCGCGCCGCCCCCCTTGGACACCGACGTACACCAGGACGGCCGTGACGAGTAGTAGGCATCCCGCCATGGCCAGGGCCGCGAACGGGGGCATCATCTGGTCGGTCGCGGCCTGGAGCGTCGTCGGCCCCGGGGCCGGAGGCGGGTGGCGCACGGGGTGGTCCTCACTTCGCGGTCGGCAGGGTACAGGAGGAGGTTCCGCCGGGGAGGCGGTGCCGGTTCGCGGCCACGACCCGGTAGACGGCGCGGTTCACGACCCGCGCACCGGGCAGCAGAAGGAACCGGCCGAGGACCCGGGTCGGGCGCCCGCCCCCCAGGAGCACCCCGGCGACGGCGTCGCCCCCGGCCAACCGCCGCCCGTCCGGATAGACGATCCAGGCACGCGCGTCGGTCTGCTCCGGCGTCAGCCCCAGAGCGGGCAGGTCGCAGTCCTGCCAGGCCGCGAAGGCGGTGCGGGTGCGCAGGCGGTCCCGGGCGAACGCGACCGCGCGCTGGCAGAAGCCGCAGTCCCGGTCGTACAGGAACAGCCCGGAACCGGACGGTGCGTGCGCGCCCGACCCGGATGTCGGCGATTCCTCTCCCATACCCCCATCCTTACCCCCCGAGGACCCCGTGGACAGTCACCGGTGTCATGGGACATCCGTCATACTCCCTTCGCGCGGGGACGCCGCCTTTGGGAGGGTGGGGCCATGACCGATCTCCCTCGGCGGTCGCTGGTCGACCTCCTGGACCCGCGCGGCCCCCGCCCGCGTCCCGTCGCGCACCTCGTGTTCGGGTCCGTGGTGCTGAGCTACGTCCTGGTGCGCTCCCTCAACGCCCTGGCGGAGGGCCGGTTCGTCCCCGCGCACTTCGCGTACCCCGACCCCGTCTTCCTCCTCATGCTGGGTGCCCTGGTGCCGGTGTGCGCGCTGTGGCCGTTCACCGCGTGGGAGCCCGGCGCCCCGGCACCCCGACGGGCGGCCACCGTGGCCTTCCTGGTCTCCTGCACGGTGGTCATGCCGCTCACCGCCGAGTTCGGTCTCCACGGTCTGGTCGCCGTCGCCCTCGCCCTGGCACTGTGCGCATTCGGCCTACGCGGCGGCCTGGCCATGGCCGTGGTGTTCGCGCTGCTCAACACCGTCCTGGGCCTGGCCGGTCTGGCGTTCGGCTACGCGCTGTTCAACGGGGCCCTCCTGCTGCTCTACGGACTCGGGGTGCTCACCGCCGTGCGGGCGCTGGTCGGCGCGGCCCGGCAGGCCCACCGCACCCGCGAACTCCTGGAGGAGCTGGAACAGGCCCACGAGCTCCTGCGCGCGCACGCCGCCCGCGACCGGGAGCGCGCGATCGCCGACGAGCGGGACCGGATGGCCCGGGAGATGCACGACAGCACCGGCCACCACCTCAGCGCCGTCCACCTGTGCCTGGTCAACGCCGAGCGGGCGGTCGCCGCCCTACCCCCGGACCTGCCGCCCGACCTCCTGGACGGCCTGCGCGAGGACGTCGGCCAGGCCCGCAGGCTCACCAAGGAGACCCTGGCCGACACCCGCCGCTGGGTGCGGGCGCTCAAACCCGTCGCGCTCACCGAACGCTCGGGGGCGGCCGCCCTGCGCTCGCTCACGGACTCCTTCGGCGAACTCGGAGTGGCCACCTCCTTCACCAGCGGCGGCGCGTGGCCCGAGGACCTGGACGCCGAAGCCGAGCTGGTCGCCTTCCGGTGCGTACAGGAGGCGCTGACCAACGCGCTGCGCCACTCCGGAGCAAGCCGGGTCGACGTGGACGTGCGCACCGGAGCGCGGGCGCTGGAGCTGGTCGTGGCCGACGACGGGAGGGGGCCGGACGACGGTGCCCCCGGCTTCGGGCTGACCGCGCTGCGCGAGCGCCTGACCGCACTGGGTGGAACCCTGGAGACCGGGCCCCGGGCCGGAGGCGGGTTCGAACTCCGTGCCCGGCTGCCGCTCACGACCAACGAACGCGCACGGGAACTGGAGGCGGCGTGATGTCGAGGCCCCACCACGAAGGGGAACGGGTCCGGGTGCTCCTGGTGGACGACCACCGGATCGTCCGCCGGGGCATGGCCCGGCTGCTGGCCTCGGAAGCGGACATCGAGGTGGTGGGCGAGGCCGAGGACGGGGTGGCCGCCCTGGAGCTGCTCGACTCCCCCGAACTCGCCCGACCGCCCCACGTGGCCCTCGTCGACGTGCACATGCCGCGCATGGACGGCACCGCCCTGCTCGCGCGGCTGGCGGCGCGCCACCCCGACGTGGCGGCTGTCGTGCTGACCAGCTTCGACGAGGACGAGCACCTCTTCGCCTGCCTGCGGGCGGGTGCGAAGGGGTACCTGCTCAAGGACGCCGAACCCGAGGAGGTCGCCGAGTCCGTCCGCCGCGCGGCCCGGGGCGAGACCCTCCTGCTCGGGCACGCCGCCGCCCGGATGGTCGCCGCACTGACCAGAACCCCGGGGGCGGCGGAACCCGGTGCGGCCGGGGCCCGCCCGACCCCCGCCCGGCGCGGCGGCGCGGACGACCACGGTCTCACCGGACGCGAACTCGACGTGGTGCGCCTGGTCGGGTCCGGGGCCAGCAACCGCGAGATCGCCCGCGCCCTGTTCCTGTCCGAGGGAACCGTGCGCAACCACGTCACCCACGTGCTGCGCAAGCTCGGTCTGCGGGACCGCACCGCCCTCGCCCTCTGGTTCACCTCGCGGGAGGGCGACCGGGACCGCTGAGGCCGTCAGCCCCAGGCGACCGCGGCACCCCAGGCCATGAGGCCTCCCAGGGCGAGCGAGAACAGCACCGACACGGCGAACACCGGTACGTGCAGCCAACGCCACCGTCCCGCCTCCACCGGAACCCGGCTCCAGTGCCAGGACCCCACCACGACCGACGCCGCGATCAGCCCGACCCCCAGCGCCCACACGACCACGGGGGTCGCCACCCAGCCACCCAGCCGCGCCGCGAACAGGCTCCAGGCCACGGCCCCGAGAGTGAGCGACACCAGACGCAGCCGGTCGAGCGGCCGTTGCGTGACCAGGGTGCGACGGCGCAGCGTCAGGGACAGCAGGAGCAGGGCGGGCAGCAGCACCATGAGCAGGGTCTGGGACAGCGCGATCCACGCCGGAACCCCCTGCACCCTCTGCGGGTCCTCCCCCAGCAGCTGGAAGCCGAGCGCGGGCGCCTCCACACCGAAGCTGTTGGCCATGATCACCACCGAGCGCTCCCCGTCCGTGGCGACCATCGTGCGGGTGCCGTTGGTGCCGCCGCTGTGCCAGGTCACCAGGCCGACGTCGGGGACTTCCAGCAGATGCCAGCCCAGTGCCATACCCAGCCCCTCCATGCCCGTCCCCGGAGCGGCGGCCTCCACCTCCTTGTAGACCGGTTCCAGTGCTCCGATGCCCGGGGCCTCGCCCTCCGCCACAGCGGTCATGAACCGGACCAGGTCCTCGGGGGTGCTCCAGGTCGCGACCCCGGCGGCCGCGTAGTCGGTGTTGCGCCAGTCCTCGTTGCGCGCCCCCGGCTCACGGTGCGGACCCGCGGCGCCCTCGGGCACCCCCGAACCGCTGATCACCGTGGCGTCCATGCCGAGCGGCTCCAGCACCCGCTCGCGCACGAGCTCCGGGTAGGGCGTCCCGGACTCGGCGGCCAACGCCTCCCCGAGGAGCGCGTACCCGGCGTTGCTGTACATGTGGCGGCCCGGGGCCAGGGGCGCGGCGGAGGCCGCGAACTCCAGCGGCGGGTGCGCCGTCCGGTAGGTGTCACCCGTCGCCAGGCCCCGCAGCGTGCCGAGCCATCCGGTCTCGACCTGGGTCACGAACCCGGCGTGGTGGGTGGCCAGGTCCTCCAGGGTGGCCTCGGCGAAGGCCGGGTCGCCGAACTCGGCGTCGGGGAACACCTCCTCCAGGGTGCGGTCCAGTGAGGTCTCCCCTCGGTCCACCATGTCCGCCAGGGTCATCGCGGTGAGGGTCTTGAACACCGACGCGGTCTCGAACCGGGTGTCCGGAGTGATCGGGGCCGCGCCGTCGGCGGTCCCCGCCGTCACCCACTCGACCCGGTCCGGGGCGTCGTTGCGGAATCGGGCGACCGCCAGCCCCTGGATCTGGCCCGTGTCCAGGGCGGCGGCCACGTCGGCGGCCAGGGCGTCGTCACCCTCCAGCTCCACCGCCGCGACCGGCGCCCGGTGCGGGAGCAGGGGAAAGAGCAGGTGGGCCGCCAGGGCCGCGGCGGTGCCGATCACGAGGGCCGTCAGCAGCACTCGGCGGGGCGCGGCCTGCGCCCTGGGCCGTCGGTGGCGCTCGGGAGCGGGCGGGTCGGTGACCGGCGGGTCCTGCGGGGGGTGCTGCGTGTCAGAGGAGGTCATGGTCCCGATTCTTCGGCCGGGCCCGCTGCGGGCGAAAGTCACGGAGGTCATGCCCGTGTCACGCCCCGCACCCGTGACACGGGGAACGGGTCCGGAGAAAACCGGTGGTGCACGTGGCGGAGGCCGCCCAGAATGGGCCGGATGGCCCCCTTGGAGATTCGCCCCTACCGTCCCGCCGACGAGGAGGGGTGGTTGCGCTGCCGGGTGTTGTCCTTCCTCCACACCGCCTACTTCGACGACGTGAAGACGACCAAGCCGGAGTTCGACCGGCCCTGTGTGGAGCTGGTGGCCGTCTCCGGCGCCACCGTCGTCGGCATCCTGGACGCCGAAAGGTCCGGGGCCCGCGCCACGATCGACACCGTCGCGGTCCACCCCGACCACCGGGCGCGGGGAATCGGGACCGCCCTGTTGGAGGCGCTCCTGGCCCGGCTCCGGGGCACCGGGGTCCGCACACTCGACGCCTGGACCCGCGACGACGCCGACACCCTGGCCTGGTACCGGGCACGGGGCTTCACCGACCACGACCACTACCTGCACGTCCACGCCGAGGGGGACGAGGCCGCGGAGGCGGTGACCCCCCGCGTCGGGTTCCACGTGGGCGGGGCCTTCCTACACGCGGACCCTGCCGAGGAGGCACGGCTGCGCGCCGCGTTCGCCCGCGTGTACGTGTGCCGCCGCTTCACCCGCCCCGTGGACCCGCGGGGAACGGACGTGTCGGCGCCCCCCCCGGTAGGACCGGCGCCGCGAGGCACCTTGCCGCTGCCATGACGTGCGGCGATGGCATATCGCGGCGGGCTCGCCCCGACTGTCACGGGAGCCCGCCGTCGGCGTGTTCTATTATGGAACACATGGTCCTCACCTCTGCCGAGCTGGGTCATCGCGTGGCCCAGGCCCGCCAGCGCGCGGGTCTCACACAGATCGAGCTGTCCCAGGCCATCGGCGTACACCGGTCCGTACTCGCGAAGATGGAGAACGGCAACCGTCGGCTGACGGCGTTGGAGCTCGCCGAGGTGGCCGATGCCGTCGGTGAGAGAATCGAGTGGTTCGTCCAGGAGGTCCCGCCCGCGATCGTGTCGCACCGCAACGTCACGGACCCCGGTGAACCCAGCCCCCGCATCGACACCGAAGTGGAACGTCGCGCCCGCGACGTGGAGTTCGTCGCCCGCAATGACAGCGGATTTCGGGACAGAGTGCGGCGCCCCCCCGAACATCCGATGCCCGAAAACGGGGAAGAGGCCGACGAGCTCGCCGAACGGGCCCGTGTGCTCCTCGGCGCTGACCCGGAGGGGCCGTTGTGCGACCTCGGCAGAACGGTGGTTCGAGCCGGGCTGCTCCCGTTCGTCATCGACCTTGGCACCGACGCCGCCGACGCCGCCAGCGTCCTTCTGGAGACCGGCGCGGTCGCGGTGGTGAACGGCGATCGCCGCGTGGGACGTCGACGCCTGTCCCTGGCACATGAGCTGGGACACCTCCTCGTCGCCGACGAGTACACGGTCGACTGGCGCATCGACGGAAGTTCGAGCCGGGACTCGCGCGAACAGCTGATGGACCGGTTCGCCCGCTCCCTGCTGCTCCCGGACGCCTCCCTGCGAGAGGCCTGGCGAACGTGGGCGGGACACGAGGACGACAGCCTCCGAGCGGCCACCGTTCGAACGGCCAGCAGGTTCCGCGTGGACATGTCCACACTGGCACGTCGACTCGCCGAGCTCGGTCTGGTCAGCGGCGCACAGGCCGCTCAGGTGCGCATGACCAGAACCACCAGAGCGGACATCGTGCAGTACGACCTCGTCAACGCGGACGAGCTCGCCGAGAGCCAGCTCCCGCGCGAGTACGAAGCGGCCGTGCTGCGTCTGTTCACCTCCGAGAGAATCAGCGAAGAGCGCGCCGTGGACCTGTTGATGGGGACGTGGTCAACAGCGGATCTTCCGGAGCTGCCACGATTGAACGAGTCGGCCATATGGCAGTTCGTTTCATGAGCGGACCGCCATCGGAGGAGATCGTCCTCGACACCGGCCCTCTGAGTCACCTCACCGAAGCCGGATGGCTGGGTGTGCTGCGCACGGTCGCGGGCCCGCGCACCGTCGTCATCACCGGCGAGGTCGAACACGAGTTGCGCCAGGGTGCTCACACCAGACCGTACCTACAGCAGGTCCTCGGAGCCGAGTGGCCGAAGAGGCACACCCTGGAATCCGGTGCCGAGATCGAGTCCTTCGCCCGCTTCTCCGAGTTCCTCGTCGCGGGAGGTCGAAATGTCGGAGAGAGCTCGGTCCTCGCCTACGCGCAGGTACACAAGGCCACGGCGGTGATCGACGACCGCGCGGCCCGGCGCCTGGCCCAGGACGCGGGTATCCCCTTCCAGGGAACTCTCGGTCTGCTCTGCGAAGCCATCCGCGCTGGCCTGCTCACCACGGCCATGGTCGGCAGCCTGGCGGACCACCTTCTGGAAACCGCTTACCACCTTCCCTTCCCCGCGGGCGGTTTCGAACGCTGGGCGAATGACCACGGGATCATCTCCCCGCGAGGGGGCTGAGCGGGTTCCGCACGGGATCGCGCGGACGACACCGGTTCCGGACCGGCCCGCCGATGGCGGCGCCGCACACGCGTGCGCGGGGCCCCCGACGGGACCCCGCGCACGCGTTCCGACTCAGCCCGCCCCGTGCACGATCCGCTCCGCCAGCTCCTCCCGGGGCTGGATCTGCCCGGACAGGATCTGCTCCGCGTAGTGGCACGCCACCCGGTGTGTGCCGCCCTCGGCACCCTTCAGCGGGCGCAGCTCCGGGCGTTCGGTGTCGCAGCGCTCCTCCTGGCGCCACGGGCACCGGGTGTGGAACCGGCAGCCCGCCGGCGGGTTCGCGGGCGAGGGCAGGTCGCCTGCGAGCAGGATGCGCTCCCGGCCGTCCTCCACCGTCGGGTCCGGCACCGGGACCGCCGACATCAGCGACCGCGTGTACGGGTGCAGCGGGGTCTCGTACAGCTCGTCGCTGGAGGCCTCCTCGACCATCGACCCCAGGTACATCACCCCCACCACGTCGCTGACGTGCCGCACCACCGCGAGGTCGTGCGCGATCACCAGGTAGGTCAGGCCCAGTTCCTCCTGGAGTTCCTCCAACAGGTTCAGCACCTGCGCCTGGATGGACACGTCCAGGGCCGACACCGGCTCGTCGCAGATGATCAGGTCCGGTTCCAGGACCAGCGCGCGGGCGATCCCGATCCGCTGGCGCTGGCCGCCGGAGAACTCGTGCGGGTAGCGCTGGAGCGCCTTGGCCGACAGCCCCACGCGCTCCAACGCGTCCACCACCCGCCGGCGCTGGTCCTTCCTGGTCTCGGCGGCCCGCTCAGCCCGGCTCGCCTTCTGGGCCGAGGCGCCCTCCGGACCGCCGATGCCGTGGGTCTGGAGGCCCTCCAGGAGGATCGAGCCGATGTTCTGACGCGGGTTGAGGCTGCCCAGCGGGTCCTGGAAGACCATCTGGAGGTTGGCGCGTTCACGGCGCATCGACTCCGAGTCGAGCCCCGCCAGGTCGCGCCCGCCGAACCACACCTCGCCCTCGGTGATCTCGTTCAGCCGCAGCACCGCGCGGCCCAGGGTGGTCTTGCCGCAGCCCGACTCCCCCACCAGCCCGTAGGTCTGGCCCTTCTCGATACTGAGCGAGACCCCGTCCACGGCGCGCACGTGCCCCACCGTGCGGTCGACGATCACGCCCCGCCTGATCGGGAAGTGGACCTTGAGGTCCTTGATCTCCAGCAGGCTCATCCCCGCTCCTCCTCGTCGTCGCCCACCACGGCCGGGCTCTCCAGCACGGCCCGGTCCACCACGTCGGCGTGGCTGATGGGGTTCACACAGCGGTGGACGTGTCCGGGGTCCCCGTCGCCGACGCCGACGCCGACGAGCTGGGGCGGCCCCTGGAGGCACTCCATGGTGTAGTGGTCGCAGCGTGGGGCGAACGCGCACCCGTCCGCCCACGCGATGTTGTCGTTGACCGAACCGCGCACCGGGGTGAGCGGTTCGCCGCGCGGCGCGTCCAACCGGGGGATGGACCCGAGCAGACCCACCGTGTAGGGGTGGGTGGGGTCGCTGAACAGCGGCGCCCGCTCGGCGGTCTCCACGGCGCGGCCCGCGTACAGCACGTTGATGTCGTCGCACAGCCCGGCCACCACACCGAGGTCGTGGGTGATCATCAACAGCCCGGTGCCCTCCTCGGTGACCAGGTCCTTGAGCAGCTCCAGGATCTGCGCCTGGATGGTGACGTCCAGAGCCGTGGTGGGCTCGTCCGCGATCATCAGACGCGGCTTGCACGCCACCGCCATGGCGATGAGCGCGCGCTGGCGCATCCCGCCGGACAGCTGGTGCGGGTACTCGTTCAGGCGCCGGGTGGGGTCGGGGATGCCCACCCGGTACAGCAGTTCGGCGGCTTCCTTGCGCGCCGCCGCGCCGCGCATCCCCCGGTGCCGCTTGAGGATCTCGGTGACCTGGACCCCGATCGGCACCACCGGGTTGAGGGAGCTCAGCGGGTCCTGGAAGATCATCGCCAGCTGCGAACCGCGCAGGTCGCGCATCCGGCGCTGGGAGACCCGCAGCAGGTCCGCCTCACGGACCTCCTCACCCCGGTCGGACAGGCGCATGACGGCGCTGCCGCCGACCTCCACGCCCCGGTCCGGGAGCAGGCCCATGAGGGCCAGGGAGGTCACGCTCTTGCCGCAGCCCGACTCGCCGACCAGCCCGGTGACGCGCCCCTCCTCCAGGGTGAAGGACACCCCGTCGACGGCACGGGTCGGTTTCTGGCCCTTGCGGCGGAACACCACGGACAGCTCGTCCACCGCCAACAGCGGCGTGCTGGAACTCATGGTCACTTCCTCAACTTCGGGTCGAGCGCTTCCCGCAGCGCCTCACCCAGCAGGGTGAAGCCGAGCGCGGTGATGATGATGCCCAGGGCCGGGTAGACGGCCAGGGACGGTGCGCTGGACAGGAACCGCTGGGCCTCGGACAGCATCGTGCCCCACTCGGGGTAGGACGCGTCCGGGTTGCCCAGGCCCAGGTAGGACAGGGCGGCCGCGTCGATGATGGCGGTCGCCAGGGTGAGCGTGGACTGCACGATCACTGGCCCCATGGAGTTGGGCAGGATGTGCGTGAGGGCGATCCGGTGCTTCTTCACTCCGAGGGCCTGCGCGGCCAGCACGTACTCGCGGTTGCCCTGGGAGATCATCGCGCCGCGCAGCAGGCGGGCGAAGATCGGGACCTGGGCGATACCGACCGCGATCATGACCGTGGTCAGGCTCGGGCCGACCAGGGCCGCGACCGTGACGGCCAGCAGCAGGGTCGGCATGGCCAGCATCATGTCGATCACACGCATGACGACGTTGTCGACCTGGCGCCCCCAGCGGCCGCCCAGCACCGAGCAGGCACCGGCCATACCGCCCAGGAGCGCGCCGAACAGGAAGCCGACCAGGGTGGCGACCACGCCCACCATGAGGGTCTGGCGGGCGCCGATCACCATGCGGGAGAACATGTCCCGGCCCAGGTGGTCCAGGCCCAACCAGTTCTCGGCGCGCGGCCCGACGAACTCGTTGCGGTTCGGGAAGACCTCGTTGCCCCAGGCCTGGGAGGTGGGGCTGTAGGTGGCGATCAGGGGCGAGAACAGCGCGATGACGAGGAACAGCGCGACGATGACCGCGCCGGTGATCGCCATGGGGCTGCGCCGCATCCGCTGGAAGGCCTCGCTCCACACCCCCGCGCCGTGGGTGCCCGCGTCCCGGTCTCCCATGAGCTCGGCGAGCCGGTCGACCTTGTCGGCCCGGCGCTTGTGGAAGGGCACCTTCTCGTCGGTCCCCGCGGTGTCCGGGGCCTCGGACGGGTTCTGACTCGGTGTCGTAGGCATCACTGGGCCCGCACTCTCGGGTCGAGGAGGCTGTACGAGATGTCGACCAGGAGGTTGATGAACACGTACATGGTGGCGATGAGGAGGATGAATCCGGTGAGCACCGGGTAGTCACGGGTCTGGGTCGCCGCGTAGACGAACGAACCGATCCCCGGGAACGCGAAGACGCTCTCGGTGAGGACCGCTCCCGCGAAGAGGCTGCCCGCGAGCAGACCGACCGCCGTGACCACCGGGAGCAGCGCGTTGCGGAGCACGTGCCGGGTGCGCACCGTGGTGCGGTGCAGGCCCTTGGCGTTCGCGGTGCGCACGTAGTCCTCGCCCATGACCTCCAGGACGCTGGCGCGGGTCATCCGCGTGATGACCGCCAGCGGGATGGACGCCAGGGCCAGACCCGGCAGCACCAGGTGGGCGAGGGCGTCCATGACGACGTCCCACTCCCGGGTCATGAGGCCGTCCAGGACCACGAACCCCGTGATGTCGGTGCGACTGAGCCCCGGGGAGAGCCGGAACGCCGATGGGAAGAGCCCGAGGTTCTCGGAGAGCACGACCTTGAGGATGAACGCCAGGAAGAAGACCGGGGTGCAGATGCCCAGAAGCGATCCGCCCACCGCGGCGAAGTCCAGGACGGTGCCGCGCTTGCGGGCGGCGAGGTAGCCGAGCGGCAGGCCGACGGCGACGGCGAAGATCATCGCGGTCACGGCCAGCTCGAACGTGGCGGGGAAGCGGAGGAGGAACTCGTCCAGGACCGGTCGGCTGGTCTGGAGGGAGGTCCCCAGGTCGCCCTGCACGATGTTGCGCAGGAAGGTCAGGTACTGAACCGCGAGGGGTTCGTCCAGACCCAGGGAGCGGCGCAGGGCTTCGCGCTGCTCCGCTGTCGCGTCGTCGGGAAGGAGGGCGTACTCGGGTCCGCCCGGCAGTCGTTGGAGCCAGACGAACAGCAGGATCGACAGACCGCCGAGTGTCGGGATCAGCTGTAGGAGTCGCCTGACGATGAATCGCAGCACCTGCGCCGCCTTTCGCCAGTGGTGGTAACGATGGACGCGGAGCGTCCCCCGCCGGTGTGCGGCGGGACGTACGGATGGGGTGGGGAGTCCCGGGGGGATGCGGCTCGGTGTGCCGTGGGGCAGTGGGCCGCCGGGGTGGCCGGGCGCGGCGTCGGCCGCGCGGCGGGCCCGACCGGTCAGGACCGGTCGGGCCCGGCACGGTTCCCCTCTCGGGTCAGGGAGGGGTACCCGTGTCTACTTCCAGGAGGCCTCGGCGAAGTTCTCCTGGGTCAGCGGGCTCACGTTCGGCGGGTTGACGTCCCCGGAGAACGCGATGGAGGGCGGGGAGCTGGAGATGGGCAGCCCCGGCAGGACGTCCATCACCATCTCGTTGAGCTCCTGGTACCCGGCGACGCGCTCGTCGTTGTCGGGGTTGGTGCTCACTTCCTCCATCTTGTCGAAGAGCTCCTGGTCGTCCATGCCCCAGGCGCTGTTGGGGGTGGAGAACCAGGTGCCGATGAAGTTGTAGGCGTCGTTGTAGTCGCCGGTCCAGCCGAGCAGGTACAGCGGGCAGTTGCCGCTGTCGGTCTGGTTGATGTACTCGGCCCACTCGTAGCTCTTGGCCTCGACCGTCACGCCGGCCGCCTGGAGGTCCTCCGAGATGACGTCGAAGATGTCCTTGGGCGCGGGCATGTACGGGCGGGTGACCTCGGTCGGGTAGCAGAACTCGAGTTCGAGGTCCTCGTAACCGGCGTCGGCCAGCTTCTCGGCGGCCAGCTCGGGGTCGTACTCGATCTCGCGCACGTCCGGGGACCAGCCGTCGAGGGTGTCCGGGTGGAACTGCGTGGCGACCTCGCCGCCCTCGGGCAGGATGGTGTCGACGATGCGCTGGCGGTTCACGGCGTTGGAGAGGGCCTCGCGGACCTCCAGCTCGGCCAGGGCCTCGTTCTCCTGGTGGTAGGCCAGGTAGAGGACGTTGAACACGTCACGGGTGGGGACCTCGAACCCCTTGTCCTGGAGCGGGGCGACGTCGGCCGGGGCCACCAGGTCGTAGCCGTGGATGTCGGTGGCCTCCAGGGCCTGACGGCGGGCGTTCTCGTCCGGGATGGCCCGGATGATCATGTTCTCGAAGCCCGCGGGCTCGCCCCAGTAGTCGTCGAACCGCTTGAAGGTGATCTCACCCTGGTCCTGGTTCCACTCCTCGACCGTGAAGGGACCGGTGCCGGCGACCGTGCCGGGGACCTGGGTGTACTCGGGCAGGTTGGGGTTGCCCTCCTCGCCCGTGATCTCCTGGCCCTCCATGGCCGCGATGCTGGTGGGGCTCATGATGCCGAAGGCCGCGAGGCTGAACCCGCCCGGGTAGAGCGAGGAGTACTCGGTGACCTCGATGACGGCGGTGAGCTCGTCCTCGGCCTCGCAGGACTCGTAGCGCGCCTCCGGTGGAGCGTACGTCTCGTCGTTCTCCGCGAATCCGCCGAAGATCTTCTGCCAGTAATACGAGTTGTTCGAGCTCTGGTAGGCGCCGGTCAGATTGAACCAGCGGTCGAAGTTGGCGCAGACCGCCTCGGCGTTGAGTTCGTCGCCGTCGTGGAACGTGACCCCGTCCCGGAGGTGGAAGGTCCAGACGGTTCCGTCCTCGGACTGGTCCCAGGTTTCGGCCAGTCCGCCGACGATTTCAGAACCACCGGATTCGTGTTCGAGAAGGGTCTCGAATACCTGACGGCTGTAACGGAAGGTCTCGCCGTCACTGGCGAGGAAGGGGTCCAGCGCGGTGATGTCACCGGCGGAGGCGAAGACGAACGGCTGGGAGTCGTCGTCGCCTCCTCCGGCACGGTCACTCTCCGCGCAGGCCGTCGCCACGAGCGTGAGCGACGCCGCGACGGCCAGGAGGCCGAGCGGCTTACGGGAAGACTTCGTGAACATGGTCCACCTCAGTGATGGGGGACGGGGCTTGGGTCCCGGAACGATTGTGTTGGACCCTAAACCGCGCCACGACCACCTGGGAAGGTAGACGGCTGGGTATTAATACAACCGTTTCAGATCTGTGCCGTGATCCATAGATCGCCTATTGGCGCGCACGTGTTTAACTGTGAAAGAACTTCGACGGTATCTCGCGTACTCGAAATCGATCACCAAGGGTATTCACCCGAACACCCATTCCCCTTCTTTGTCCTATCATGGGATGAATGAACTTTCTTGTCGAATGTCCGTTTCCCGGACCCCCTTCCGGAGGCCGGACCCGCGGCGCCGACAACGCGCGGTTCGTCCTATGATCTGCGGATGGACACTCCCCTTGACGACGCGGAACTCACCGCGTTCCTCGAAGGCCAGGACACCGCCTGGCTGGCCGAGCAGCTGATGCTCGTCGCCGACGAGGACCCCATCACCCGCATCCGCCTGAGCGCGGCCGCCGGAGCGGAGAGCGCGGTGGAGGAGGCCCGAGGCGTCGTGCTGACTCGGGTCACCGAGCACTCCCCGCAGGAGTCCGCGGCCGACCCCGACGACGGGGACCCGCTGCACCGCTCCCTCGACCTCCTGGACGACCTGCTCGACTACGGTTTCGAGGACGAGGTCGGCGACATCGCCGATGAGGCCCGCGAGATCTACGTGAACCGTCACGGGGAGGACGACAGCGAGCACCTGGCCCGCCTGCACGTCCTGGCGGACGGCGAGGAGGAGGACTGACCGGCGGAGCCTGAGGAGGGACCCGGAAGGGGGCCCGGGGACGTGCCCGAGAACACGCGCCCCGGACCCTCGGCGTACCCGGCTAGGCCGCGCACCAGCGGCGCACGCTCGTGCTCCACAGGGCGATGGCGGTGACGATGGAGAACATGACCACCACCAGGGCGACCAGGAGCGTCGGGGTGTCCGCCAGCCGAGCCGCCGTGTGGAGCACGGAGACCGCCACGCCGAGGGCGACCAGCGCGCCGAGCTGGGCGGCACGCCACAGGACGTTGCCCCCTCGGCGCACCGGCAGGGCGAGCGCGACCAGCCCCAGGGCGACCAGCGCGGCCAGGACCAGCTGCGCCCACAGCTCGTTCACGACCGGGGCGGGCGGGTCCGTCTGGAGCGTCGTCCAGGACTGGTAGGCCAGTCCCACGAAGACGGCGGCGGTGACGAACATCAGGACACAGGTCTGTCGAACGTCCTGCGGGGGCCGCACGCCCGGGCGGCGCGCGGCGAGCATGCTCGGCCGGGGGGCCGGCAGCTCGCTGAAGGGCCGGGACGCGGAGGATGCGGGGGACGTCTGGGTGTCGTGCATGACCACCAGGGTCGCGTGCCGGGGCGTACTACACAAGTGGAGCCGAATCCGCGCACACAAGGTGATATCACCGTCACAGGATCGCGAACCAGTCGGCGACGGACAGTGGACCCCGTGGATCGGTGGAAGCGATTCATGGCGCTCGGCCGCTCAGCGAGCACGGTGGCGCTGAGGACACCGTACACGGACACGGCTCGAACGGAACAGAACGGAACAAGGATGTACGGCAGCCCCAGGGGTCACATGGGCCCGGCGGAGGAGAACGAGGTGATCTCGCGGATCGCCTCGGACATGGCACGCCACCTGCCCGACGGTTGGAGGACGGGAAGGCTCGTCGTCACACTCATCGGCATGTACGGAATCATGACTGCCGAGTTCGAGAACGAGGCGGGAGAGCGCGGCAGGGTCAATCTGCCAGGGAGGCTCTTCCCCAGGATCATGGACCTCAGATCCGGCGTGTACAGGGAGGGTCAGGGAACCTGGTTCACCTGGAGGTTGGAGATCCGGAGCGAGGGGGAGTTCGCCTCCTTCTTCGACTATGACAATCAGCCACCGTTCACCTTCGCCCCGGGAGCCGAGGACTACGTCAACGAGGCGAATCTCTACCCCAGGAGTGACGAGTTCACCCCCGACTGGCTGCGGGAGGGACTCGACGAGGCCCGTCGGCAGCTGGGGTGAACTCTCTTCACTTCACGCTGGGGCGCCCCACTGGTTCGACCCGGCCAGACGCCGCCGGGCTCAGGCCCGGGCGGCTCCCAGCCGCCCGGACACGTACTCCAGGGCCCGGCCGCTGAGCGTGTCGAGGTCGGCCCGGACGTCGAGCTCCAGCCCCTCCTCGTCCGGCCGCAGGCGCTCCAGGGTCTCCAGCTGCGAGCGCAGCAGCGCGGGCGGCATGAAGTGGTCCGTGCGGGCCTCGATCCGCTTCCAGATCACGTCCTCCGTGCCGTGCATGTGCACGAAGTACACGCCCGGGGCCGCGCCGCGCAGCACGTCCCGGTAGGAGCGCCGGAGCGCGGAGCAGGCCATCACGGTCGACTCCCCCAGCGCCTCGTGCGCGGCGATCCAGTCCGCGAGCTCGGCCAGCCACGGCCAGCGGTCCTCGTCCGTCAGCGGTACACCCGCCGACATCTTCGTGATGTTGGCCTCCGGATGGAAGGTGTCGGCCTCCGCGAAGGGCAGCCCCAACCGCGCGGCGATCCGCTCGGCGACACTGGTCTTCCCGCTGCCGGATACGCCCATGAACACGAAATGCATGCTCTCTCCGAGTCCTGGCACGCCGCTACGCCGCGACGCCGCCACCAATAGTGATATCAATCAATCCGACTAGGCTGCTCCCTGACCCCGACCGGAAGAGGTCGAACACACGGAGATTCCGAGGGACGCGATGGCCACCGAGCACCGAACGCTGCACAACCGGGTGCTGGCGGTACTCGGCCCCGCGATCGCCGCCGGGGAGTACGCCCCCGGCCACGCCTTCACCCTCCAGGGCCTGGAGGGTGACTTCGGCGTGTCGCGGACGGTCGCCCGCGAGGCGGTGCGCGTGCTGGAGTCCATGGGCCTCGTGGTGAGCCGCCCCCGCACCGGCATCCGGGTCCGCCCCCAGGGGGACTGGAGCGTGTTCGACCCCCAGCTGATCCGCTGGCGCCTGGCCGGATCGGGCCGGATGGAACAGCTGCGGTCCCTCAACGAGCTCCGTGCCGCCGTGGAACCCGGCGCCGCGGCCCTGGCCGCCGAACGCGGCCCCGCCGCCGAGCGGGCCCGGTTGGTGGACGTCGCGGAGGAGATGACTGTCACCGGCCAGGCCGGAGAGCTCACCACCTTCATGGAGCTCGACATCGCCTTCCACCGCGCCGTCCTGGAGCTGTCCGGAAACGAGATGCTCTCCGGACTGGCCGAGGTGGTGACCGAGGTGCTCGTCGCCCGGACCTCCTACGACCTGATGCCCCACAACCCCCGCCCGGAGGCCCTGCGCCTGCACACGACGGTGGCGCGGGCCGTCCGGGACGGGCTGCCCGACGTGGCCGAGGCGGCCATGCGGGCGATCGTGACCGAGGTCGCGGACGCCCTCAGGGACGGGGCCCCCGGCCGCTGAACCCCTACAGCACCAGGTGGAGGGCGAACGCGAACCCGAAGCCGACAAAGCCGATCAGGGTCTCCATGACCGTCCACGTCTTCAACGTGGTGCGCACGTCCATCCCCAGGAAGCGGCCGACCAGCCAGAACCCCGAGTCGTTGACGTGCGACAGGGCCGTGGCCCCGGACGCGATGGCGATGACGATCAGCGCGAGGTCGACGGAGCTGAGCCCGGAGGTGGCCTGCACGGCGGGGGCGACGAGCCCGGCGGCCGTGGTGATGGCGACCGTGGCCGACCCCTGAGCGACCCTCAGGGCGAGCGCGATGACGAACGCGGCGACGATGACCGGCATGCCCGTGGACTCCAGGCTTCCGGCGAGGGCGTCACCGATCCCGCTGGTGCGCAGGACGCCGCCGAACATGCCGCCCGCGCCGGTGATGAGGATGATCCCGCAGACCGGGCCGAGCGCCCCGCCCACGATCTCCTCGACCCTCTGACGGGTGAAGCGTCCCCGGCTGAGCACGACCATGGCGTAGAGCACGGTGACCAGGAGCGCGATCGGGGTCTCTCCGACGAGCCGCAGCGACTGGACCCAGACCGCGTCGGCGGGTACCGCACCGGTGGCGGCGAGGGTGGTCGTGCCGGTGTTGGCGAAGATGAGCAGCATCGGCAGCAGGAGGACGCTGACGACCGTGACCAGCCGGGGCGGGTTCCCGTGGGTGACGTCGCCGTTGGACATGATGTCGTCCGGGACGGGGATCTCGAAGCGCTTCCCGGCCCACAGGCCGAACAGGTAGCTGGCCAGGTACCAGGTGGGGATGGCCAGGAGCACGCCGAGGAGCAGGACCAGGCCCATGTCGGCGCCGATCTCCACGGCGGCGGTGACGGGGCCGGGGTGGGGCGGCACGAAGGCGTGCATGACCGCGAAGGCGCCCGCCGTGGGCAGGGCGTACATGAGCACCGAACCGCCCACGCGGCGGGCCACGCTGAAGACGATCGGCAGCATCACGATGAGACCGACGTCGAAGAAGATCGGGAAGCCGAAGAGCAGGGAGGCCACGCCGAGGGCCATCGGGGCGCGCCGCTCCCCGAACAGTTTGATCAGGGCGCCGGCCAGGACGGCGGCGCCGCCGGTCACCTCCAGCATGCGGCCGATCATCACGCCCAGGCCGACGAGGAGGGCGACGTTGGCGAGTGTGCCGCCGAACCCGCCGAGGAGGGTCGGGACCACTCCGTCGACCGGGATGCCGGCGGCCAGCGCGGTGAGCACGCTGACCAGGACCAGCGCGACGAACGCGTGCATCCGGAATCGGATGATCAGGAGCAGCAGGAGCGCGATGGCTCCCGCCGCGATCCCGAGAAGGGGACCCGTGCCGTAGACGGGTACGAAGTTCTCCATCGCGGAGCCTTCCGGTGGGCGGGACGGTGGGGCTGGCGGCGCGGGGACACGCCCTTGACCTGCTCTTGGACCAGGCTCAGAGAATGGTAATACCATTTGTGAGGTTCTGTGAACACCCCTTGTCGGTTTTGTGAGGGCGGCGGGACCGCGCACCGCGGTCCGGCACGCGCGGAACCGGCCCGGGCCGGGGCGTACGGAGCGCACCCGAGCGGGATCTTCGCGGCACCCTCGGATAAAACCGGTGGCCCGGGGAACCGATGTGACGACTCGGGCGCGCGGACATTGACACCCCGCCGCCCAGACCCCAACCTCATGCCATGAGCGCTGAGCCCACCCCCTCTCTGCACCTCGCCGTCTACGACCGGATGGTCGACTGGCACTACGGCCACGCCGTCGCTCAGGTGCGGGAGGGGATCGGTCCGCACCGGACCGGCAGTCTCCCCGTCGTCACCGTGGGACTCACCGGCACCCCGATCACCACGGCGGGCGGGCTCACCGTCCTCCCGGACCTCACCCTCGCCCAGCTCAAGCCCTCGGCCAGCGCCATGTTCCTCCTCCCCGGCTCCTCCGACTGGGACACCGAGCCGGAGCTGCTGGCCCCGATGGCGTCGGCGTCGGGCATCCTCCTGGACACGGGGGTGCCCGTGGCGGCGATCGGGGGCGCCGTGGCCGGACTGGCCAGGGAGGGCCTGCTCGACCAGCGCGACCACACCGGCTCCGCCCCGGACTACCTCCTGGGAACGGGGTACGCGGGTGCGCACCGCTACCGGGACGAGCTGGCCCTCACCGACGGGGACCTGGTCACGGCGGGCGAGAGCGCCCCGGTCGAGTTCGCCCGGGCGGTCCTGGCCCGGCTCGACCTGCTGAGCCCGCGCGCCCTGGACGCCTGGTACCGGTTGCACGCCCTGCACGACACGGACGCCTACCTGACCCTGGTGGAGGAGGCCTGACCGGCGGACGGCGGCTCCCGGCCCCGAGGCCCCGCGACGGCCCGAGTACGGCCCGAGTATCGTCGTGGACACACACCATGTCGAGGAGAAGCCTTGATCGACCTGCGCTCGGACACCCTGACACTGCCCACTCCGGCGATGCGTAGAGCCATGGCCGAGGCCGAGGTGGGCGACGACGTGTTCGGGGAGGACCCCACCGTCCGGGCGCTCGAAGAGGAGACCGCCGCCCTGTTGGGCCGCGAGGCCGCCCTGTACGTGCCCTCCGGCCACATGGCCAACCAGCTCGGCCTGTACGTGTCGGTCCGCAGCGGGGAGGAGGTGTGGGCGCACGAACACCACCACCTGATCGGGGACGAACAGGGCGCCGTCGCCGTCCTCGCCCGGGCCCTGCCCCGCCTGTATTCGGGCGAACCGTTCCCCTCCCAGCCCCTGCTGGAGTCGTGGATCGCGGGCGCGGGCGACGTCCACCGGGCCGACCCCGCCCTGGTGTGGTGGGAGAACACGTTCTCGGGCCGGGTCGTGCCCCTCACCGAGCAGCGGCGGGTGACCGGCTTCGCGCACGCGCACGGGCTACGCGCCCATCTGGACGGGGCCCGGCTGTGGAACGCCGCGATCGGACTGGGGGTCTCCCCCGCCGAGGTCGCCGAGGGCTTCGACACGGTGTCGGTCTGCTTCTCCAAGGGCCTGGGCGCCCCGGTCGGCTCGGCGCTGGTCGGTGACGCGGACACGGTCCGGCGGGCCCGGCGCGGCCGCAAGATGCTCGGCGCGGGCATGCGGCAGGCGGGCATCGTCGCGGCGGGCGCCCTGCACGCCCTGCGCCACCACCGGGAGCGGCTGGCGGAGGACCACCACCGCGCGGCCCGGCTGGCCGACCTGTTGGAGGGCCTGCCCGGTGTGTCGGTGGTGGCCCGGACCAACATGGTGCTGATCACGACCCCCGAGGGTCGGGCCGGGCGCTACCTGGAGGCCCTCGCCACCGAGGGGGTCCGGGCGCTGGGGGGAGGCGACCGCGTGCGGCTGGTCCTGCGGCAGGAGGTCACCGACAGCGACGTCGAGGAGGCGGCGAAGGCGATCGTCCGGGCGGTCTCGTCCCTCTGACTCCCTCCGACCCCAGGTCGGCGCGGTGCCGCCGTCGGTAGACTCGGTCGGTCCCGCGCGACCTCAGGGAGGCGACAGGTGTCGGGCGTCACATCGCGTAGTAGGATCGGGCGTATGACATTGTCGTACTAGAGAGTGGTAGCACCGCAATGCCGGGAAGAATCCAGTCCATCGAACGCGCCGCCGCGATCCTCCGGCTCCTGGCCGGTGGCGCCCGCGGACTGAGCCTGGCGGAGGTCTCCCGCTCGCTGGAACTTCCCAAGGGCACCGCCCTGGGCATCCTGCGCACCCTCCAGCACGTGGGCTTCGTGGAGCAGGACCCGGAGTCGGGACGCTACCGCCTGGGCGGTGGAATGCTCAGCCTGGGAACCCGGTACCTGGACGGCAACGAACTCCGAACCAGGGCCCTGAACTGGGCCGACACCCTGGCCTCGCGCAGCGGTGAGAGCGTGCGGATCGGCACCCTGCACAAGCACCAGGTCCTCGTGGTGCACCACGTCTTCCGCCCCGACTCCTCCCGGCAGACCCTGGACGTGGGCACCCTGTTGCCGCTGCACGCCAGCGCGCTCGGCAAGGTCCTGATGGCCTTCGACCCCCTGGCCGTGCCCGAGGAGGTCTCCGCCGTGGAGACCGACTCCCCGGTGGAACTCACCTCCTTCACCCGGCACACCGTCACGTCGATGGCCGCCCTGGAGGGCCAGCTGTCGACGATCCGCGACAGCGGCTGGGGCTGGGAGGTCGAGGAGCTGGTGGACGGCGAGGTGTCGATCGCCGCGCCCATCCGCGACCGGCGCGGCGTCACCGTGGGCGCCATCGGGGTGCGCGGCGCCGTGGAGCGGCTGCGCGCCGAGGACGGCAGGCCCGACATGGAACAGGTCTCCTACGTGCGCGACGCCGCCCGCGCCATCTCCCGCGAGTTGGGCGTCACCCCCTACTGAGCCGGAGGTCACACGCCTCCCGCCACGGCCCCGCCGAGCATCCGCGACGGCGGACGGCCGGCTCCGCGCGGCCTTCACACGCCTTCCCACACCGTGCCGGGCAACGGTCGGCCCAACGGCGTCCACCGTTTGGTCCCGCTTCGGGTCAGGGCCCGGAGTGGTGCCTTTCCGTGCGCTCGCCCGGCTTGAGACAGTGTCCGCCCGACCGCGTGATCCACGCAACACGATTGCGTCACACGGCCTTGACATGGGAAGGAGAGACGGTTGAAACTATCGGCTATTCATACGTCAATGTCGTACATCGTTCGGTGAGCATCGCCGATCACACCGTTTCCCATCCCGTTCCAGAGCCGTCCAGCACCTGAAGGCGAGCACCGATGAGTCAGCAGTACGTCGCCGCGATCGACCAGGGCACCACGTCGAGTCGCTGCATCCTCTTCGACCGGGACGGACGCATCGTCTCGGTCGACCAACGAGAGCACCGACAGATCTTCCCGAAGCCGGGCTGGGTCGAGCACGACGCCCTGGAGATCTGGACCAACGTCGAGGCCGTGGTCCAGGAGTCGCTCCGCAAGAGCGACATCACTCCCGACCAGATCGCCGCCATCGGGATCACCAACCAGCGCGAGACCACGCTGGTCTGGGACCGGGAGACCGGTGATCCGGTCTACAACGCGATCGTCTGGCAGGACACCCGCACCGACGACATCGTGCGCGAACTCGGCGCCGAGGAGGGCCAGGACCGGTTCCGCGCCCAGTGCGGGCTCCCCCTGGCGACCTACTTCTCCGGCCCCAAGATCCGCTGGCTGCTCGACAACGTGGAGGGTGTCCGCGAGCGGGCCGAGCGCGGCGAACTGCTGTTCGGGACCATGGACACCTGGCTCATCTGGAAGCTCACCGGACGGCACGTCACCGACGTGACCAACGCCAGCCGCACCATGCTCATGAACCTGGCCTCCCTGGACTGGGACCCCGAGGTCCTGGCGGCCATGGGCATCCCGGCCAGCCTGCTGCCGGAGATCCGCTCGTCCTCGGAGGTCTACGGCGAGTCCACCGGCTACCTGGCGGGCACGCCCGTGGCCTCGTCCCTGGGCGACCAGCACGCCGCCCTGTTCGGGCAGACCTGCTTCGACCCGGGCGACGTCAAGGGCACCTACGGCACCGGCACGTTCCTCGTCATGAACACCGGCACCGAGCCCGTGACCTCCGAAAACGGCCTGCTCACCACTCTGGGCTACAAGATCGGCGACGCGCCCGCCGTGTACGCCCTCGAAGGCTCGATCGCGGTCACCGGCGCCCTGGTGCAGTGGCTGCGCGACAACCTGGGCCTGATCTCCTCCGCGCCGGAGATCGAGACGCTCGCACGCACCGTCGACGACAACGGCGGCTGCTACGTCGTCCCGGCCTTCTCCGGCCTGTTCGCCCCGCACTGGCGCAGTGACGCGCGCGGCGTGATCGCCGGTCTCACCGGCTACGTCAACAAGGGGCACATTGCCCGGGCCGTCCTGGAGGCCTCCGCCTGGCAGACCCGCGAGGTCGTCGACGCCATGAACGCCGACGCCCGGATCGATCTGACCACCCTCAAGGTGGACGGCGGCATGACCGCGGACAACCTGCTCATGCAGATCCTGTCCGACGTGCTCGACGCCGAGGTCGTGCGGCCGATGGTCGCCGAGACCACGTGCCTGGGCGCGGCGTACGCGGCCGGGCTCGCGGTGGGCTACTGGCCGGACATCGAGACGCTGCGCGCCAACTGGCACAAGGCCGCCGAGTGGAACCCCCGCATGGAGCCCGAGGTCCGGGACCGCGAGTACCACAACTGGAACAAGGCCGTTCAGCGCACCCTCGGCTGGGTCGAGCACGACGACGCCGGGTAGCACCCGGTCGGCGCGGGACCCGGGCGCGGCGCACGGTCGTCCCGGCCCTCGCGCGACCGAACCGCACGACGACCGCGCCCCGGGGGTCCCACCGACCCGGCCCCCGGCGCGCGTGCCGGGGGCGCCGGGAGGCGCCCCGCCCATCCATCTCGGCAGCCCCGCTCGGGGCGGAGGTCTCCATGGAAAACATGTCGATGTACCTGGCGGAGTTCGTCGGTACGGCCATTCTGATCCTGCTCGGCGGCGGTGTGGTCGCCGGCGTCTCACTCGCCCGTTCCAAGGCCCTCGCCGGAGGGTGGATCGTGGTGACGTTCGGCTGGGGTATGGCGGTCGCGATGGCCGTCTACGTCGTCGGCACCGTCTCCGGCGCCCACATCAACCCGGCGGTCACGCTCGGCCTGGCCAGCATCGGCGAGTTCGAGTGGGCCCTGGTCCCCGGGTACGTCGTCTCGCAGCTGCTCGGCGCCATCGTGGGCGCGTGCCTGGTCTTCCTCGCCTACTTCGCGCACTGGAGGATCACCGACGACCCCGAGGCCAAACTGGGCGTCTTCAGCACCGCCCCCGGAGTGCGCAACCCGGTCGCCAACCTCACCACCGAGGTCATCGGTACCGCGATGCTGGTACTGGGCATCCTCGGCATCGGAGCCAACGAGGGGTCGGTCACCAAGGGAGACGCCGACCTGTCGTCGCTGTTCGCGCACGGTCTGGCCCCGCTGCTCGTGGGTCTGCTGGTGCTGGCGATCGGCCTGTCGCTCGGTGGCCCGACGGGCTACGCCATCAATCCCGCACGTGACCTCGGTCCCCGCATCGCGCACGCGCTGCTGCCCATCCCGGGCAAGGGGCCCTCCGACTGGGGGTACGCGTGGATTCCGGTGGTCGGCCCGCTCGTGGGCGGTGTGATCGGCGCCTGGATCTGGCACCTGACCGGCTTCGGCACCTGAGCCGCGCCCGTCACCGCCGCTCGTAGGGGGCGCCCGGCCGGGCCGGGCGCCCTGCGGCGTTCACGGGGCCCTCACGGACCCAGGTGGACCTCCTCCAGGTAGTCGATGGTCTCCCCGGGCCGCAGCGCCACCAGCCTGAGGTGGTTGACCAGCTGCTGGTACCGGGCGACCTCGTCCGGCTCCTCCAGGTAGATGCCGTCCGTGGCGGTCTCCAGGTAGACGACCGTGGGGTCGATGACGTGGGGGAACTCCAGGATCACGCAGGAGCCCCCGGCCCCGGGGTTGAGCTTGGCCGCCCGGGTCAGCTGGACGGTGACGTTGGGCCGTTGGGCCATCTCCAGGAGGTGTCTGACCTGGGACCTGCGGACCTCGGGGTGGTCGCGCAGGCGCAGGAGCGCCCCCTCGTCGAAGATGGCCCACAGCTCGGGCGGGTCCTGGTCCTCCAGGATGCGCTGCCGGGTCATGCGGGCGTCGATGTCCCTGCGGATCTCCTGGGGGTTGGCCAGGCACGCCTGGGCCGCGACCCTCATGTACTCCGGGACCTGGAGGAGTCCGGGGATGACGACGGGCTGCCAGGACGTGATGCGTCTGGCCTCCGTCTCGAAGCCGACGAAGCGCGCGGCGAGCACGTCCCGGTACCGGGACCACCAGCCGCGTTCGAGGGACTGGCGGCACAGGTCGATGATCTCGTCGAACTCTCTGCCCCGGGAGACCTCGCAGGCTTCCAGGACCGCCCTGATCTCCTGGACGCTGGGGCGCTTCTTGACCCCCGACTCGATGTTGGAGTAGGTGGACCTGGACAGGCCCGCGGCCGCGGCGGCCTCTTCGCTGGTCTTGCGGGCGGCGAGCCGGACCCGCCGCAGTTCGGCGGAGAGCCGGCGCCGCCGGATCGTGGGTGAGTACCTAGTGGCCATGATGTGGTTCATCGTAGGACCGGAGATGCCTCCCAAGCGGGACAATCCGGGGAACTCGAAGTCCAGACTTTCTTCTGGCGCTGGGACCCGGGAAACCACCTTCCCGAATCCTGGATTCCAGTCAGAAAAAGGGGTGAACCGCGCCTGTCAGGCCTTGAACCGACATGTCGGCGCGACGGACCCCGCCGCCCCGCGCGTGAGGCTCCCCCACCGACTCGGACACCGCCCGGGTTCGACAATGCCGAACCTCAGCACACAACAAGCGACCACTCAAACCCCGAGAGTCACACCAGGCATCACGAACCCCCTCGCGCGCTCCCCAGCACCGAGGGAGAGCGCCCGAACGGTGGCGCCGAACTCCCCTAGCGTTCGGCATTGTCGTATTATGCGTACGACACCCACCTGAAACGTGGAGCCCGTTCAGGTACGTGCGGTAACGCCCCCCTTCCCAACGGACGGAGCACCAGCCATGACCGCCAGCGCACACCGAAGCGACGCCCGCTCGCACCGAGCGCGCACGCGCGACGAACTCACCCGGGGCACCTTCGACCTCCTCGTCATCGGCGGCGGCATCCTCGGCACCTCCGTCGCCTGGACCGCCACCCAGGCGGGCCTGCGCGTGGCCATGGTGGACGCGGGCGACTTCGCCGGCGCCACCTCCAGCGCCTCGTCCAAGCTCGTGCACGGCGGTCTGCGCTACCTCCAGACCGGCAACGTGCGCCTGGTCGCGGAGAACCACAAGGAGCGCCGTTCCCTCGCCTCCGACGTGGCCCCCCACCTGGTCAACCACCGCCCCTTCCTCGTCCCGGTCTACTCCGGGGGACCGCACGGCGCCGCGAAGATGGGCGCGGGCGTCTTCCTCTACTCCGCGCTGTCGGCCTTCGGCGACGGCATGGGCCGCCTGCTCTCCCCCCTCCAGGCCAAGCGGCTGGCCCCGGGGCTGCGCACCGAGGGGCTCAGGTCCGTGGCCGCCTACAGCGATCACCAGATGAACGACAGCCGCATGGCGGTGATGACCGTGCGCGCCGCCGTGGACGCCGGTGCCGTGGTGCTCAACCACGCCGAGGTGCGGGGTCTGCGCACCACGCGCGGGCGCGTGACCGGCGCCGACCTGCACGACCGGGTCGCGGGCGAGGACTTCGGGATCGACGCGCGGCTGGTCCTCAACGCCACCGGGCCCTGGGTGGACCACCTGCGTCGCATGGAGGACGCGGCCGCGAACCCCAGCGTGCGCCTGTCCAAGGGGGCACACCTGGTGCTGAGCACCCCCGACCCCTGGCGGGCCGCGCTCACGATCCCGGTGGACAAGTACCGGGTGTCGTTCGCCATCCCGTGGGAGGGGCACCTGCTCCTGGGCACCACGGACGAGGCCTTCGAGGGCGACCCCGCCGACGTGGGCGTGGTGCCCGGTGACGTCGACCAGATCCTCGGCGAGGCCGCGCTGGGCATCGACGCCCCCTACCTGGACCGCGACCGCATGACCTACTCGTTCGCCGGGCTGCGCGTGCTGCCGGGCGGGCCCGGGGACACCAGCTCCGCGAAACGGGAGACCGTGGTCAGCCAGGGCCGGGGCGGCATGCTCTCGGTGGCGGGCGGCAAGTGGACGACCTACCGGCACATCGGCCGGACCGTCCTGGAGGAGCTGCGCAGGGTGTCGGCGGTGCCGCTGGCCGAGGACATGGCCGACCCGCTGCGCACGGTACCGCTGCCCGGTCTGGCCAGCCCGGACGCGGTCGCCCAGCGCCTGATCATCGACCGCGACCCGGGAGCGCGGCTGGACCCGCTGGTGGCGCGCCACCTGGCGTCGCACTACGGCAGCCTCGCCATGGACATCGCCGCGTCGGTACGCGACCGGCCCGAGCTGGGCGAGCGCGTCCACCCGGACGGCCCCGACATCTGGGCGCAGGTGGTGTTCGCCCGCGACCGCGAGTGGGCGGTGACCGTCGACGACGCGCTGCGCCGCCGCACCACCGTCACCGTTCGCGGGCTGGACACCGCCGAGGTACGCGAGCGCACCCGCGCCGTCCTGGAGGCCTGAGCCCCCGGCTGGGCCCTTCGGGCACGCCAGGAGCCACCACAGCGACACGAGGACCCCGGGGCCGTCGGTGACGGCCCCGGGGTCCCGCGCGTAGGGACCCCTCCGCTCCTCGGGCGCCACCGTGCCCGGAGGCGGCCCGATCCCGGAGGACGGCCCCGGCTCCGGACACGCGAAAGCCCCCGGAGAGGCGAACTCTCCGGGGGCTCTCAGCGACGTTCACGCCCACGAGGGGCGACATCGCTACGTCTATGCGGTCTTAGATCGCGACGACGTTCTCGGCCTGCGGGCCGCGGGTGCCAGCGACGATCTCGAACTCCACGCGCTGGTTCTCCTCCAGGTTACGGAAGCCCGTGCCCTGGATGGCGCTGTAGTGAACGAAGGCGTCGGGGCCACCGTCGTCGGGGGAGATGAAGCCGAAGCCCTTCTCGCCGTTGAACCACTTCACAGTTCCCTGAGCCATGTTTTCTCCTTCAGCTCGGTGTACACGGACGCATACTCACACGCCCGAAAATTGCCGCGAGCCGACTCCATGAGAAACCGCCCGCCGGTCACAAACTCCGCGGGCAAGACACCAACTGCGAAATTCAACGACTAACAATCACTACTGAACGTACCACAGCCGGGCCCGGTGGCGAGGGTTTTCGGTGTGGCAACCCGCACGGCCCGCCGAGGAATACCGGCGGGCCGGGCCGGGTACGCGTGTGACGCCCGTGACGGCCACCCGCGTGTCACGGAACGATCACCGGTCGTTCGCGAGGACATCGTTGACGCACCTCAGGACGGGTGGGGTCGTCACGGCGGCACCGTCGAGGCCGGCGCCTCCCGGCACCGTGAACGTGTGCGACTCGCCGGGCAGCAGCGTCACGAGGGCGCTGTCCGCAGCCGCCCCGGGATCGAGTCGGTCGACGTTCAGGACCAGATCCCTCAAGAGCACGCGGGCGCGGACGGTCACCCGCAAATCCGCGCCCTCCACCCGTGTTTGCGCGTCGAATTCCGGCTTTCGGTAGTCCAGGTCGAGATCGCGGAGGAAGAACCACCACGCCCGCTCCCCCGCGCCGTCGACGGTCACCACCTCACCGGCGGGTTCCGACGGCTCGGCGACCACCGTGGGCACCGGAACCCGCAGCGCGCCGCGCGGCGCCACCCGGACCTCGTGCGCGGACGCGGCCAGGGCCCGCCCGGTGTCCGTGCTCCGCCGCGCCAGGGTCACCTCGGTGACCCACTCCTCGTCGGTGTCGTTGCCCAGGACCACCACCAACCCGTCCGGGACGGGCTGCACGGTCACCACCCGGTCCGCGTACACGCGCCGCAGCGCGTACCACAGGGGCTTGCGCCGTCCCGCCCCGTCGACCGCCGCCCACGAGGTGACCGGCCAGCAGTCGTTGAGCTGCCACATCACCGTGCCCGTGCAGTACGGCCAGGTGGACCGGAAGTGCTCGATCCCCACGGTGAGGGCGCGCGCCTGGTTGACCTGGGTGAGGTAGTGCCAGTCGTCGTACCCCCACTCCCGGTCACCGAAGTGCGCTTCCAGTCCCCGAGCGAGCTTTCCGTTGCCGTCGACGGCCTTCTGGTGGTGCAGCACGCCCGGCGAGACGGGGGTGAGCGGGTCGTCGGTCACCGAGGCGCGCAGGGTGGCGTGGGTCGGCGGCGCCTGGTACCCGAACTCGGCGGCGAACCGGGGGCGGTGGTCGCGGTAGACGGTGTAGTCGGCCTCGTTCCACACGTCCCACAGGTGCATGGTGCCGTGCTCGGCCGCGTTGGGGTGGGTGCCGGCGTCCCCGGACCACGGGCTCCCGGGCCAGTAGGGGCGGGTGGGGTCCAGCTCGGCCACCACGCGCGGCAACAGGTCCAGGTAGTACCCGGCGCCCCAGGCACGGCCCTCCAACCGCTCCTTCCACCCCCAGTCCTCGTGCCCCCAGAGGTTCTCGTTGTTGCCGCACCAGACCGCGAGGCTGGCGTGCGGCGCCAGCCGCACGACCGCCTCCCGCGCCTCGGCCTCGACCTCCGCGGCCGTCGCGGCGTCCTCGGGGTAGGCGGCGCAGGCGAAGAGGAAGTCCTGCCAGACCAGGACACCGCGCTCGGAGCACAGTTCGTAGAAGTCCTCGGACTCGTAGATCCCGCCGCCCCACACCCGCAGCAGGTTGATCCCGGCGTCGCGGGCCTGGTCGATCCGCTCCCGGTAGCGGTCGCGCCCGATCCGGCTGGGGAAGGCGTCGTCGGGAATCCAGTTGGCACCCCGGACCAGCACGTCGCGGCCGTTCACACGCACGGCGAAGCCCGTGCCCTCGTCGTCGGGCGCGCTGCGCACCGCCACGCTCCGGAACCCGATCCGCCGTCGCCACGAGTCCAGCCCGCGACCGTCGGCGGCACCCGAGGAGAGTTCCACTCCGAGGTCGTACCGGGACTGGTCACCGTGCCCGCGCGGCCACCACAGCGCGGGTTCGGACACCACGAGGTCGAGGACGGCCTCCGTCTCCCCCGCGGCGAGGGTGGCGGTGGCGCGGGCCCCCGCCACCGTCGCCGTGAGGGTGAGCGGCGCCTCGGAACCCGGCCCGGTCCGCTCCACCCGCACGTGGGCGCTGACCCGGCCCAGGGAGCCGTCGTCGGTGACCGTCACCAGCGGCCGCACCGAGGCCAGCCGCGCCGTGGACCACGCGTGCAGCCGGACCGGCCGCCAGATGCCGGAGGTGACCACGGTCGGCCCCCAGTCCCAGCCGAAGTTGCAGGCCATCTTGCGGATGTACTGGTAGGGCTCGTCGTAGGCGCCCGGCAGCGGGCCAAAGCGCTCCCGGCGCTCCTCCGCGTACCGGTAGGGGGAGGCCAGGTTCACCTCCAGGGCGGGGTCCGGACCGCCCTCGGCCAGGGCACGGGTGACGTCGAAGCGGTACGAGCGGTGCGCGTTCTCGGTCCGACCGACCTCCCTGCCTCCCACCCGCACGACCGCGACGGTGTCCAGGCCCTCGCAGACCAGGTCCACCCGCTCCGCCGCCGCGACGTCGGGAGCGCGCTCCGGGGCCAGGTCGGCGAGGGAGCGCGCGTACCTCCAGTCCGTACGGCCGATCCAGCCCGACCGGTCCTCGTTGTCGTCGAGGTAGGGGTCCTCGATCAGTCCCCGGTCGAGGAGGTCGGTGTGGACGCAGCCCGGCACGGTGGCCGGGACCGCGCCCAGCGCGGCGGCCGGGCCGGGCAGGGTGCCCTCGTGGGGCTCCGCCGTCAGGGTCCAGCCCTCGCACAGGTCGAACCAGGAGGTCATGCGCGCTCCCTCTCACTACTGCTCACTACTGTCTGTTTCTTCGGTCGGGCCGTCCTCCCGGCCCCGGGGGCCGCCGGGATCAGCCCTGGTCGATACCCACGAAGTGCCCCTCCTCGACCTCCAGCAGCGGCGCGGTGTCGTCGCTGTCGGCCACGGGCAGCTCCACGTCCTCGGGCGGGTTCGCGGCCAGCTCCGCGTCCACCTCGGCCCAGGTCCGGTGCAGCTGCGGCACGCACGAGAGCAGATGGCGGCTGTAGGGGTGCAGCGGGTTCTCGAACACCCGGCGGGTGGGCCCCATCTCGGCGATCGCCCCCTTGCGCAGGATCACCGACCGGTCGCTCACGTAGTTGCCCAGGGAGAGGTCGTGGGTGACGAACAGGATGCCCAGGCCCCGTTCCTTGAGGTCGCCCAGCAGGTTGAGCACGTCGATCCGGGTGGAGGCGTCCAGCATGCTGATCACCTCGTCCGCCACCAGCATCCGGGGGTCGAGCAGGAGCGCGCGGGCGATGAGCAGGCGCTGCAACTGCCCGCCGCTGAGCTGGTGCGGGTACTTGTCCAGCACGTTCTCCGGGTCGAGGCGGACCGTGCCGACCACGTCGAGGACCCGCTCCCGCCAGTCGGCGTTCGACACCTCGGGAAAGTACGAGGAGCGGATCATCGCGAAGACGCGGTCGGCCTTGAAGATGGGGTTGAAGGAGCTGAACGGGTCCTGGAAGACCCCCTGCACCCGCCGGTAGTACTCCTTCTTCGCGGTGAAGCCGCGCAGTCGGGTGACGTCATGCCCCTCGAAGCGGACGCTGCCGGAGCTCACTCCGGTCAGGCCGAGCACCATCTTGCCGATGGTGCTCTTGCCGCTGCCGCTCTCGCCGATCAGCGACACCACCTCGCCGGGGGCGACCGTGAGGCTGACGTCGCGGACCGCGCGCAGCCGGGAGCCGCCGAAAGCGCCCACCCGGTACACCTTGTGCACGTGGCTGAGTTCCAGCACGGCGCTACCTCCCCGTCTTCCAGCAGGCGGCCCAGTGGCCGGGTTCGATCTCCACCAGCGGCGGTACCTCGGCGCACTCCTCCGAGGCGAGGGGGCAGCGCTCCCGGAACCGGCAGCCCGAGGGCGGCCGCAGCAACCCGGGCGGCGTGCCGGGGATGCCCTCCAGGCGGGTGTCCTCGGTGGTGGTGCCGACCTCGGGCAGCGCCCCGATGAGCATCCGCGTGTAGGGGTGCTGCGGGTCGTTGATGAGGGCGGACGCCGGTCCCTTTTCCGCGATCCGGCCCGCGTACATCACCATCACCGAGTCGGCCATCTGGTAGACGAGCGAGATGTCGTGGGTCACGAAGATCATGCTCTTGACGTAGCCGCGATCGCGGAACTCCACCATGGACTCCGCCACCGAGCGCTGGGTGGACACGTCCAGCGCCGAGGTCGCCTCGTCGGCGATGAGCAGGGACGGGTTGAGGAGGGTGGCCATGACCATGACCACGCGCTGCTTCATGCCGCCGGACAGCTCGATCGGGAAGCGCCGGAGCACGTCGGGGTCCAGGCCCACGAGCTCCAGGCGCCGACGGAGCTCCTGGGCCACCGAGGCGGGCCGTACCCCGCGCGCCCGCAGCAGCTCGTCGATCATCCTCCCGATCCTGCGGGTCGGGTTGAGCGCGCTCATCGCGTACTGCGGGACGAGCGAGATCTCGTGGTACCGGAAGGGGTCCATCGCGCGGTCGTCCGCGATGGGCACGTCCTTGCCGTCCAACTCGATCGTGCCGTCGACGTGCCGCATCCGGCCGTCCAGCCGGATCAGGCTCTTGCCGAGGGTGGTCTTGCCGCAGCCGGACTCCCCGGCCAGGCCCATGATCTCCCCGTCCGCGAGGTCGAAGCTCACCCCGTCGAGGGCGTGGACGTCCCCGCGCAGGGTCTGGTAGTAGACCTTCAGGTCCTTGACGCGCAGGGTCATCACAGCTCCCGCAGCTTGGGGTTGAAGACCTCGTCCAACCCGACGTTGAGGATGTACATCGAACCGACCAGGGCGGTGATCCCGGCACCGGGCGGGACGAACCACCACCACATGCCGAGCTGGAGGGCGCTCCAGGACCCGGCGTTCTCCAGCATCAGGCCGAGGGAGACGCCGCCCGCCGGGCCCAGGCCGATGAAGTCGAGCCCGGCCGCGATGAGGATGGCGCCACCGAACAGCAGGATGAACGACATCACCAGATAGGAGCTCATGTTGGGGGCGATCTCGCTGGTGATGATCCGCCAGGTGCGCCGTCCGCTGAGCCGGGCCAGGTCCACGTAGTCCCGGCTGGCCAGGCTCAGGGCCTGGGAGCGGACCGCTCGCGCGGCCCACGGCCACGACGTCAGCCCGATGAACAGCGCCTGGACGACCAACCCGCGCACGTCGAGGTAGGCGACGGCCACGATCAGCACGACCATGCCGGGCAGGACCAGCACGACGTTGGTGAGCATGTTGAGGACCTCGTCGACGATCCCGCCCTTGTATCCGGCCACGAACCCGACGGTGGTGCCCACGAGGAACGCGATGCCGCCTCCGAGCAGCCCCGTGAGGAAGGTCGAGCGCATCCCGAACACGAACTGGGCCCAGATGTCCTGGCCGAACGTGGTGGTGCCCAGCCAGTACTCGGAGTTGGGGGGCTGGCTCTGCGGGCCGACGTAGGCGTTGGGGGCGTGGTCGATGAACAGGGGCCCGACCAGACCGATCGCCAGGAGGGCGAGCACGATCCCCGAGCCGATGAGCAGCTTGGGGTTGCGCCGGGCGAAGTGCAGCGTCTCGGACACCCGGCGTTCGCCGGTCGCCTCGGGTGTGCCTCCGGGGTCGGTGGCCCCGGGGGTGCCGGGGATGCTGGTCATGAGGCGCCTCCCGTCATCTGGACGCGCGTACGCGGGTCGACCATGACGTAGATGATGTCGATGATGAAGTTGGCGATCAGTACGCCGACGACCACGAACAGGAAGATCCCCTGGAGCAGGAAGAAGTCGCGGTTGTTCAGCGAGTTGAGGATCAGGGTGCCCAGGCCCGGGTAGTTGAAGACGATCTCGGTGAGCAGGGCCCCCGCGATCAGCGTCCCCAGCTGCACGGCGAGCCCGGTGATCTGCGGCAGCATCGCGTTGCGGAACGCGTAGCGGCGGATCAGCCGACGGGGGGCGCCCAGGGCCTGGAGGTAGTTCGAGTAGTCCGCCTCCAGCTCGTAGATGATCATGTTGCGCATACCGATCGCCCAGCCGCCCAGGGCCACGACGAACATGGACAGGAACGGCAGGAACCAGTGGGAGATCAGGTTCGAGACGAACACCCACGACCATGAGGGCGTGAGCGCGAAGCTGTACCCGCCCGCCGTCGGGAAGAACCCGCCGACCACCGACAGCGAGTAGGCCAGCAGCAGCGCGATCCACATGTAGGGCATCGCGGTGAGGATGTAGCCGATCGGCAGGACGGTGTTGTCCAGCACCTTGCTCCGCGCCGCGAAGGCGCCGAAGCGGTTGCCGACGATCCAGCTGAGAATGATCGCGGGAAGCAGCAGGCCCAGAGTGAAGGGCACGTGCCGCAGGATGACGTCGGTGACGGGCTCGGGGTAGAGCCAGACACTCAGACCGAGGTCACCGCGCAGGAGCCCGGACCAGAAGCTGAGGTACTGCTGGTGCAGCGGGGTGTCGAGTCCGAAGACCTCGTTGTAGTAGGCGGTCATCCGCTCCAGGGCCTCCGGGTCGGAGACCGAGGCCCTGCTCAACATGCTCCGGACGGGGTCGCCCGGCATGAAACGCGGGATCATCCAGTTGATGGTGACCGCCACGACGAAGGTGATGCCGTAGATGCCGATCTTGCGGCCCATGTAGCGCCACACGGGTGTCCTCCAGGTGTGGGGGCGCGGAGCGTGGGGCGTCCCCTCCCGGGAACGCCCCACGTGTGCGCTATTCGGCCAGTTCGATCTCGGCGAGGGTACGGATCGCGCCCATCTGGTACATGTTGTTCCACATGGTGGCGAAGTTGTCGGGGGTGCCCTCGTCCTCACTGGGCCAGTTGGTCCACACCTGGTTGCTGGCCTGGGACCACATGCCGTTGTACCAGAGCGGGATGATCGGCAGGTCCTCCAGGAAGATGCCCTGGATGTCGGAGGTGATCGCGGCCATGCCCTCCACGTCCTCGGCGGGGGTCGCGGCGAGCTGTTCGGTGAGCTCCCACGCCTCCTCGTTCTCGTACCGGGCGTAGTTGGCCGTGGTCTGCTGGTCGCGGATCGGCAGCTGGAAGATGAAGTCGTAGTACGTCCAGGGCGTGTTGCTCAGGCTCCGGTCGTTGTTGATCATCAGGTCGAACTCGGCCTTGCGGAAGTTCTCGATGAGCAGTTCGTGTTCGGGGAAGGCCGGTTCGACCTTGATCCCGGCCTCCTGCGCGTTCTGGGCGATGACGTTGGCCGCCTCCATCCAGTCGCTCCAGCCCGAGGGGACCTCCAGCTTGAGGGCGATCGGCTCACCGTCGGGGGTCTCGACGAAGCCGTCGCCGTCCTCGTCCAGGTAGCCGGCCTCCTCCAGGATGGCCACCGCCTCGGTGGAGTCGTAGGTGAAGCCCTCGTCCGCGACGAGTTCGTGGTCGATGAACTCCTCCCACTGCGGGAGCAGGCCGGTGGGGTCGGCCGGCTCGACGAGGTTGGTGTAGGGGCCCTCGACGATCTGGTCGATGTCGATCGAGTGGGCCAGCGCCCGCCGGAACTCGGGGTCGCCCAGGGCGGGGTGCTCGTGGTTGGGGACGAGCCAGGCGGTGTTCGCGGACTGCATGTACGGCGGGCCCGCGAAGTAGCTGGTGATGTTGTTGTCGCTGCTGATGACCTGGTCGATGCCGGGGAGGAAGTTGTTGGAGAGGTCGACCTCGTGGTTGCTCAGCATGTTCATCGTGACGTCGTTGGACGCGTTGACGATGTCGACGATGTAGGTCGGCTTCATCTCCAGGCCGAGGGCGTCGGTGCCCCACCAGTCGTCGTTGCGCTTCCAGACCATGCGGTCGTCGGCGTGGTTCTCGTAGACGTAGGCGCCGGTGCCGACCGGGTCGGAGTTGGGGTCGTCGTTGACCTGTTCCTGGGACTTCTCCGCCCAGAGGTGGTCGGGGACGATCGCGCGGTTGGCCACCCAGTTCATCCACTCCTGCGGGCGCGGTTCCGAGAAGGTGAGGGTGACCTCGCGCTCGCTGGTGGCCTCGGCGCTCTCCAGGTAGTCCCACACGTTGCTGTAGTGGATGTCGAAGTGGCCGAGCTCCAGGGTGGTGACGACGTCCTGGGCGACCAGGGGCTCACCGTCGGTCCACTCGACCCCGTCGCGAAGGGTGATGACATGCGTGTTCTCGTTGGGCCACTCGTCGCTCTCGGCGAGCCAGGGCGTGTACTCGCCCTCGTTGGGGTCGAAGATGAAGAGGGGTTCGTAGACCAGCCCCACGGTCCCGACCGCGTAGTTGCCCTCCATGATCGGATTCCAGTTGGTGGGGGGTCCCCAGGCGGTTCCGGTGGTGTACAGCGTCTCGTTCCGGGGGTACCCGGCTCCGCCCTCCGCGCCCTCGCCCGAGCACGCGCTGACGACCAGCGCCAGCGCCGCCAGAGCGGCGGGAAGCCTCAGAGATCTCATCTCGACTCCTTCTTTCACCCGGTCGGCCCTGGGAATGGGGGGAAGCCGATCCTGGAAACAACAGGGGCTGGGAGCGCTCCCAATAGTGGGAGCGAAGGACCGTTGCTGAACCGGGTAAGTGACGTTAACAACAACACGGACCGACGAACCCCGTCAATCCCCGACACTTCGGTGTTATCCGCTTGTAACAGCGTTCTCGGGGTGTCCCACCAGCGGCCCCGTGCTCCCCCGGGGGTGCAGTTCCCCCGTCGGAGTCTCCTCGCTCTCCACCCGGTCCCCGTCCAGGACCCGGCCGAGCATCCGGGCGACCTGCCGACCGTGACCCGCGACGTCCCGGCTGATCGCGGTCAGTGAGGGCCGCACCAGGCGGCACAGGGCGGAGTCGTCCCACGCCACGATCGACAGCTGGGCGGGCACGTCCACACCCATCTCCGCGGCTACCCCGAGCCCCGCCACCGCCATCAGGTCGTTGTCGTAGACGAGGGCGGTCGGCCGGTGCGCGGAGGCCAGCAGCCGCCGCGTGATCCGGGTGCCGCCCTCCCCCGTGTAGTCGGCGTGCACCGAGTACGCCCCGGTCAGGCCCGCCTCGGTCGCCGCCTCATGGAAGGCCGCGCCGCGCACCCGGGTGTGCACGAACTCCTCCGGGCCGGCGATCCTGGCCACACGGCGGTGGCCAAGGGCCGCGAGGTAGTGCACCACCTCCCGGACCGGGGCACCGTCGTCGGTGTACAGGCAGGGCAGGCCGCCGACGCCGTCCGGACCGCCCAGGAACACGGCGGGCAGCCCGAGCGAGCGCACCGCCTCCGGCCGGAGGTCGTCCACCCGCAGGTCGACCATGACCACCCCGTCCACCCGGCGCTCGGAGGCCCAGCGCCGGTAGACCTCCAGGTCCGCGCCCGCGTCGTCGGTGACCTGGAGCAGCAGGTCCACCCCCGACGACGCCAGCTCCGTCTCGATGCCGGAGACCAGCTGCATGAAGAACGGTTCGACGCCGAGTGAGCGGGCCGGACGGTCCACCACCAGCCCCACGGCGCCGACCCGGCCGCCCGGGGACAGCGCCCGCGCCGCCTTGCTGGGTGCCCACCCCAGGTCACGGGCGATGCCCAGGATGCGTTCCCGCGTCTCCTCCGAGACGCCGGGTCGCCCGTTGAGCGCGTAGGAGACCGCCCCCTTGGACACGCCCGCCGCCCGGGCGATGTCCATGATCGTCGGCCTGCGCATCAGGGCGCCCATGGTGTTCCCCTCATGAACCCTCCTCGTGTCCGCCGCCGGGATCGGGGCTCCGCGCACCCGAAACACTGAACCGGTTCAGCGGTCGACTCGGGATTGTACCCACGGGGCACACGGGACCTCCCGTGCTTTTCGGGAGGGCGGCCTGCCCGGAGAACCGCTGCGGGAGGGCGTTCGGGGCTACCGCTGGCAGCCGCGACACCAGTAGAGCGTGCGCCCGGACAGCTCGGTGGCCGCGACCGGCGACGAGCACACGCGGCAGGGGTCACCGGTCCGGTAGCAGACGTACAGGGTGTCCGGCCTGGGCACCGGACGTGCTCCGGGGTCGGGGCGGTCCTCCGGACGGGTGGTGATGATGAAGCCGTCCCGGACGCCGTCCCGCAACAGCCCGACGAGGTCGTCCCACAGGGCGTCCCAGCGTTCCCGGGTCAGGTCGCGACCGGGCGTCAGGGGGTCGATCCCGGCGCGGAAGAGGGACTCGGCCCGGTAGATGTTGCCGATGCCCGCGATGACGTCCTGGCGCATGAGCAGCACCGCCAGACTGCTGCGCGACCGGCTCACCGTCCGCCACGCGCGTTCGGGGTCGGCGTCGGGGCGGAGCGGGTCCGGTCCGAGGCGCGCCTGGACGGCGTGCTTCTCCTCGACGGTGATGACCTCGCAGGCGGAGGCACCGCGCAGGTCGGCCCAGCCCGACGTGTTGACCAGGCGGGCACGGACCGCGCCCACCGGCTCGGGCGGGACCACGAAGCCGTCCGGGTCGCGCTCCAGGTCGAGCCGGTCGGCCCCCTCGGCGCGCGGCGCGCCCAGGTGGCGCTCTCCGTCCGCGTCTCCGAAGGTCCACGCGCCGTAGAGGCCGAGGTGGACCCGGAGCCAGTCACCGGAGTCGAACCCGAGGAACAGGTGCTTGCCGTGCGCCTCGCTCTCGGTGAGCACGCGGCCGTCGACGCGTGCCGCACCCTCGGAGAAGCGCCCCTGGGGACTGCTGGCCCTGACCGTGCCGCCGCCGAAGGCCTTCTCGAAGTGTGCGGCCAGCCGGTGCAGCGTGTGACCCTCAGGCACCCGTGTCCCCTTCTGTGAGCATGTGTCCGTCGGTCCCAGAATAGGGCGCGGATGGGGGGCGGCCGTCGGCGGAGCGGCACGACGGACCCGGCAGCCGATGACGGGGATGCCGGGTTCAGCGGGCGGACAGGATCTCCTCCACCAGGGCTCGCGGGTCGGTCAGGCAGCGCCAGGCGGGAACGACCACCACGAGGTCGTCGGTGGCCTCGTTGAGCGCGTCACCCCTGGTGAGGAGGCGGCGCAGGGCCGGGCCGTCCGGTGCGTCGTCGAGCAGCAGGACCACGCGACGCGCACCGTAGCCGACCACCAGGTCGGCGGTCCAGCCGTGGACGCGACGGCCCGCCTCCACCGCCGCCCCGGCCGCGCGCAGGGCGTCCGCCAGGGCGGCGGAGGCCGGGGTGGAAGCGGGACGGCCGGGTCCGGCGAGGAGCTCCCCGAGAGGGCCCTCGCCGCCGGACCAGTGCGACCGGTCCCCCACCACCAGGAGGCGGTTCCGGGTCCGGGTGAGCAGCGACGACCACAGGTGGGTCGCCTGGCGCACCCTGCGCTCCGCGATGGCGGGGGCGCCGGAGGAGAGCATCGGGGAGAGCACGGTGACGTCGGCGCGCGCGGAGTCGGAGTCCAGCAGGTCGGGGCCGCCGACGCGGACCCGGTGCCGCAGGTCGCGCTGGCGCAGCAGGCGGCGCACCAGCGCCACCTGCGGTTGCAGGGGCGCCACCACCGCCACGTCGCTGTCCTCGGGCAGGTCGCGGTCGAGTTCGGCCACGACCACGGCCACCCGGTACGCCTCCTCACGGTTGACGTAGGACGAACCGGGCGCCGCCTCGCACTCTCCCTCGACGTCGCGCCACTCGAACACGGGCCCCCCGCCGCCCCGGGGCGGACCGGTCACGACGAGCCGTCCGCCGTAGCAGTGGCGTGAGGCGGCCGAGCCGAGGTCCTCGGGGGCTCCCTCGTGTTCGTCCAACCAGAGCGCGGGCGGGGCCGCCGCACGCGCGGCCCGCAGCGCCGAGCCCGCGCCGTACCGCAGCGCGCGTTCGTCCAGCTGGTCCGCGGCCAGTCCGGCGGCGGCCAGGGCCCGCCGCTCCTCCTCCGGTTCCATGACACTGGCCGGACCGGGGTGGGCGGGGTCGCCCACCACCACCGCGCGGCTCGCCCGGTAGAGCACCGGAAGAAGCTCGCTGACCGGGGTCCGTTCGGCGCCGAGCACGACGACCAGGTCGAACGTCCCGGCCTCGGACGGCAGGGTCCGGGCCCGGTCGGTGCGGCAGGCCCACACGGGCAGGGCGTCGAGGAGAGAGGCCGCCCCGGTCCAGCCGCCGTGGTGCCAGTTGAGCGCCTCCACCCGGTTCTCGACGGCGGTACGGCCCCGAAGGAGCCGCGGGACGGTGGCCGAGGCCAGGCAGGCGGCGCTGGCCCCACGGTGCGCCGACCAGGCGTCGGCCAGTTCCTCGGTGAGCTCGTTCAGCGGCGCGCACCGGGTCCTGCGGTCCACCGCCTCGCGCCACTCGCTCTCCAGACGGGCCACGGAGCACAGCTGGTCGAGTCCCTCGGGGTCGGTGGCCACTCCCAGTTCACGCCGGACGGCCGCCCGGTGCCCCAGGCCGCCCAGGCCGCCCGCCGACGCGCGTTCGGCCCGGTGCAGCCAGTACTCGGGGCCCCCGTGCTCGAGGGTGAAGAGGGCGTCGGGCGACCACCCCCGGGCGATGGCGCGCCCGCGCTCCTCGGCCAGTCCGGCGAGCACGTGTCCGTCGGCCGCGAGGGTGTCCATGGCCGCCCAGACCCGGCGTATCCGGTTCCAGGCGGCGGCCAGCTCGTCGCGGTGACCGGCCCCCTCTCCCCCCGGAGGGGGCGGTGCCGCGAGCTCCCGGGTGCCGGTGTGGCGTGCGAGCAGGTGGGTGAGCTGGCGCTGTTCGGCGGCGCGCCCGTGCGGTGCGTCCACACGCACGACCGGGTGCGCGGGGGCGGCGTCGGCCCGGGCCAGGACCGCGTCGAGGTCGTCCTCGGAGCGACCGCACACCAGGACCCGCTGCCCACTGGTGACGGCGGTGCGCACCAGGGAGTCGACCAGCTCGGGCACCCCGCTGCCGGGCGGGGCGGCCACGGCGGTGAGCTGTTCGCGCATCGCGGCGCGCAGGACCGCGTACTGGGACTGGCTGAGGTCCGTGGCGGAGACGGGGACGGGGGCGGGCGCGTGGTCGTGTTCCCCGTGACCCGCCCGGTGCCCGCGAGCGCGCCGGAGGAGCGGTTCGGGGACCGGCCAGGCCTCGGCCGCCCCGGTGGCGCGGGGCGCGGTGGGCGGCGCGCCGCCGAGCAGGGACCCCAGCGCGGTGCCGGGGACGGCGGCCGGGTCGATCCCGTCGCGGTCGGTGGGGTCGAGGTCGGCCAGTACGGCCTCCGCCCCGCACGGTGTGCCGTCGGCCCGGGTGTTCGCGCCCGAAGGGCCGGCGCGGAAGAGCACGGCGGTGTTGTGCGCTCCGGCGACGAGCGGGTGGGGTCGGCCGCGGGTGCCCAACGGCGCGATGTCGTCGATCCGTTCGATCTCCAGCCGGGTGAGCAGGGTGCGCACCTTGGCGGCGAGGTCGGCGACGGCGGCGGGCCGGTGGGCGGGGTCGGGGGCGTCGGAGCGCAGCCTGGCGCGCAGTTCGAAGAGGTCCTCCGGATCGGTGACACCCAGTCGGGTCAGGAGCGCGGTGTTGACGTCGGGCCTGCCCACGGCCCGCAGCCGGGGCCCCGGCTGCGCGCCCGGCCGACCGCCCCCCGCCTCCCCCGCGCCCGTGACACGCAGGTCCACGGTGAGCAGGGGCAGTGCCGCGCGTTCGGCCCCCTCCCCCAGGATGACCAGGGGGTAGCCGTACCGCAGTGCCTGACCGCGGCGTGCGGCCAGGTGCGCCACCCCGGCGCTCCCGGGGTGCGGGGGCAGGGTGTCCCGGGCCCCGCTGAACAGGAGTTCGGGCCCGGCGGGCAGGCAGACACAGGCGTCGCTCTCCAGGAGTTCGGCGCGCACCGTGTGGGAGAGCACCGCCTCACGGCGCAGGCAGGACCTCAGGTAGGCCAGGTAGGAGCGGACGTCGCCCCGGTCCGCCCGCAGCGCCCAGCGCACGGGCGTGGACCCGGCTCCGGCCGCCGGTCGGCCACCGTCGGCCGGCGGTCGTCCGGTGGCCGGGTAGTACCCGAGGCCACCGACCTGCTCATCGTCCCGTAACGACCTCACGACTCCCCCTGACCACCGCCGACCCCTCGTGGTCGACCGGCTACCCCCCGCTGTCAAGGGCCCATTCTGGTGCATCGTCCGCGTCCCCGCCCGGAGAACGCCGGAACCGGCACGCGTCGGCTCGAGGGTGACCGGCCCGAACTCCCGTACCCGGGCCGGGCTCCCTGCGGGTGTTCGGCCCCGCCCCCGTCAGCGCTGGTCCCGCAGCGAGTCCAGGGACAGCAGGGCCACGTGCAGCGACAGGCAGGTCTCGACCGACTCCAGGTCGGTGTCGAGCACGTTGGAGATCCGGCGCAGCCGTTCGTAGAACGCGGGCCGGGACAGGTGGGCCCGGCTCGCGGCCAGCGCCTTGTTGCGCCCCGCCCCGAGGTAGTGCCGGAGCATGTCCGCGAGGTCGCCTCCGTGCCGGGCGTCGTGGTCCAGGAGCGGGCCGAGCTCGCGCTCCACGTAGGTCTGGAGGCGCTCGTCGTCCCGGAACAGGTGCAGCAGCCCGCGCAGGTGCAGGTCGGGCAGCCGGTAGAAGGGGCGCCGGTCGCTCTGCTTGATCGCCACGTCCCCGACCTGGCGGGCCTCGAGGAACGAACGTCGGACCTCACGCACGTCGTCGGCGGCCGACCCGACGGCGAGGACCGCGGCGTCGCCCACGGCGCCGCGCAACCGGTCCGCGAGCAGGTGCAGGGTGGCGTCCAGCCGTCTGCGGTCCGGCAGGGCCAGCAGGATACCCACGCGCAGGTCGTCGAGGGAGCCCACCAGCGCGGGCAGGCGCAGCTCCCGACAGGCCCGGGCGGCGCCCTCGGCGGTGTCGGAGAGGCGGGCCTGCGCGGCCAGGCCGGTGCCGCTCTCACGCAGCCGCAGGACCAGGCCGACCATCTCCCGGTTGTGCAGGGGCACCCCAACGGCGCGGGCCCGGACGAGGGCCTCCTCCGGATCGGAGTACGCGCGGTCGATGATGCCCGCGATGATCGTGCGGTGGGTCTGGCGTTCCAGGCTCTCCTGGTGGCGTTCGAGCAGGCGGCCGAGGGCCAGTGTGGTGGCGGCGCGTTCAATGAGCACGGTCTGGCGCCCGGTCGGGCCGGCGCCGACGATCAGGATGAGCCGCCCCCAGTCCTGACCCCGGGCACCGACGGTGGTCACGAGCCAGCCGGAGGCGGGCGCGTGGACGGTCCGGGTTCCGGTGCGGATCGCGCGCGATCGGCTCTCCCAGGAGGTGAGCAGGGTTCCGGGGTCCTCGCCGTTGAGGTCGCAGGCCAGGACCTGGTGGGCGAGGTTCTCCAACACGACCGGGCAGCCGGAGAGCTGGGTCACCTCGTGCAGGATCTGCCCGACGTCGGCCCCCTCCACGGACAGCTGGGTGAAGACCGAGTGCAGCTTCTCGGACTCGCGCAGTTCCTCCAGCTGCTCGTTGACCACCCGGATGTGCACGGCCTCGGTGATCTCCACGAAGCGGGCCTCGCGGTCGAGCAGGATCACGGGGATTCGGGCGTCGCGGGCGGCTTCGAGGAAGGCCGGGGGGAGTTCGGCGTGGTACTTGCGGCCGAGTTCGACGGCGATGCCGCTGACTCCGGCGTCGGCGATGTCCTCGATGTAGCGGCGCAGCGCGAGGGGGTCGTCGGGCATGGCGATGCCGGTGCTGAGCACCAGTTCGCCGCCCCGCAACAGGTGGGCGAGGTCGGTGACCTCGGCGATGTGGACCCAGCGCACGGCGACGTCGAGGTACTCGGAGCCGGCCACCACTCGGGGCCGGGCCTTCTGGAGCGCGGGCAGCTGGAGGAGCTCGGCAAGGGTGGGAAGCACAGGCGACAGTCTAGGACGCTCTGTCAGGTTCGAAGGCGGTTTGCTTTACACCGTGCCGAGCCGCCCGGTCTGTGAGTCCCGGTCCGGCCGCCACCCCCCTTCTTTACACTCTGTAAACCCAGCCAGCATGTTGTCAACATGGTGGTCCTGGTCAACCCCCGCGGCCCTGGGGACACTGGGGTCATGTCGGAACTCCTTGCACGCCACCGCGCGGTCATGCCCTCCTGGTTGCCCCTCTACTACGAGTCCCCGCTGGAGATCGTGAGCGGAAAGGGCGCCCGTGTCACGGACGCCGAAGGCCGCACCTACCTGGACTTCTTCACCGGCATCGTGACCAACATGCTCGGTTACGACGTCGCCGAGGTCCGCGAGGCGGTGGAACGCCAGGTGGCCAGGGGCGTCGTCCACACCTCCACCCTCTACCTCATCCGCTCGCAGGTGGAACTGGCCGAGAAGATCGCCCGCCTGTCCGGCATCCCCGACGCCAAGGTGTTCTTCACCAACTCCGGCACCGAGGCCAACGAGACGGCCCTGCTCCTGGCCACGCACGCGCGCGGCAGCGACGAGGTGCTGGCGATGCGCGGCAGCTACCACGGGCGGTCCTTCGGCACCGTCGCGGTCACCGGGAACCGCGCCTGGAAGAACTCCTCCCTCTCCCCCCTCAACGTGCACTACCTGCACGGCACCGACCACGCCGCCCCCGCGTTCCGGCACCTGAGCGAACGGGAGTACGTCGACGTCTGCGTGGCCGACCTGCGCGCGGTCCTGGACACCGCTGCGCCCGGCGTGGCCTGTCTGATCGCCGAGCCCGTCCAGGGCGTGGGCGGGTTCGCGATGCCCCCGGACGGCCTGTACGCCGCCTACAAGGAGGTGCTCGACGAACACGGCATCCTCTTCGTCTCCGACGAGGTGCAGACCGGCTGGGGCCGGACCGGGACCAGCTTCTTCGGGATCGGCAACCACGGGGTCACCCCGGACGCCATGACCTTCGCCAAGGGCCTCGGCAACGGCTTCGCGGTGGGCGGTGTGGTGGCGCGCGGCGACCTCATGGACGGCCTGACGGCGCTGGGTGTGGCCACCTTCGGCGGCAACCCCGTGTCGATGGCCGCGGCCGGGGCCACCCTCGACTACGTGCTGGAACACGACCTCCAGGGCAACGCCCTCCGCCAGGGAGCCACCGTGATCGAGGGCCTGCGGGCCCTGCGCGAACTCGACTGCGTGAAGGACGTGCGCGGCAGGGGCCTGATGTTCGCGATCGAGATGGCCGACCCTGCCACCGGCGCGCCCTCCTCGCCCCTGGCGGGGAAGGTACTGGAGGCCACTCGCGAACGGGGACTGCTCGTGGGCAAGGGCGGCGTGCACGGCAACGTGCTGCGGATGGCGCCGCCGCTGACCCTGACGACCGAGGAGGCCGCCGAGGGCCGCGACCTCCTGCTGGACGCCGTCCGCGCCGTCGCCGCCCAGGCCTGAAGACCGCCCCAGGAGGAGCAAGCATGAGCAAGCACGTCACCCACTGGATCGGCGGCGCCGCCCACGAGGGCCCCGCCGGGCGGACCGGCGACATCCACAACCCGGCGACCGGAGCGGTCACCGGAACGGTGGCCCTGGCCGGGCCCGAGGAGGTCGGCGCCGCCGTGGCCGCGGCCAGGGCGGCCTTCCCCGCCTGGCGCGACACCTCCCTGTCGCGGCGGGTCCAGGTCCTGTTCCGGTTCCGGGAGCTACTGAGCGCGAACAGCGAGCGGCTCGCGGAGGCGGTCAGCGCCGAGCACGGCAAGGTCCTCTCCGACGCCCGGGGCGAGGTCGCCCGGGGGCTGGAGGTCGTGGACTTCGCCTGCGGCATCCCCCACCTGCTCAAGGGCGGGTACTCCGAGAACGTCTCCACGGGGGTGGACGCCTACTCGATCCTCCAGCCGCTCGGCGTGGTCAGCGGCATCACGCCGTTCAACTTCCCGGCCATGGTGCCGATGTGGATGTTCCCGGTGGCCATCGCCTGCGGAAACACGTTCGTGCTCAAGCCCAGCGAGAAGGACCCGTCCGCGTCGGTGCTCCTGGCCGAGCTGTGGGCCGAGGCCGGGCTGCCCGACGGGGTCTTCAACGTCGTGCACGGGGACAAGGCCGCGGTGGACGCGATCCTGGAGCACCCGGACGTGGCGGCGGTGAGCTTCGTCGGGTCCACCCCGATCGCGCGGTACGTGTACCGCACCGCCGCCGAGCACGGCAAGCGCGTCCAGGCGCTGGGCGGGGCGAAGAACCACATGGTGGTGCTGCCCGACGCCGACCTGGACCTGGCGGCGGACTCGGCGGTCTCGGCCGGGTTCGGCTCGGCGGGCGAACGCTGCATGGCCGTGTCGGCGGTGGCCGTGGTGGAGTCGGTCGCCGACGACCTGCTGGAGCGCGTGCGCGAACGCGTCTCGCGGCTGCGGGTCGGCCCCGGCGACGACGAGCGCAGCGAGATGGGTCCGCTGGTCACCCGTGAGCACCGCGACAGGGTGGCGTCCTTCCTGGAGTCGGGCGTGCGCGAGGGCGCGACCCTGGCGGTGGACGGCAGGGTGCACCCGGTCCTGGGCGGGGAGGCGGACGGCTTCTGGCTGGGCCCCTCGGTCCTGGACCACGTCACCCCCGCGATGTCCTGCTACCGCGAGGAGATCTTCGGTCCGGTGCTGAGCGTGCTGCGTGTGCGCGACTACGACGAGGCGGTCCGGTTGGTCAACGAGAACCCGTACGGGAACGGGACGGCCGTCTTCACCAACGACGGCGGGGCGGCGCGGCGGTTCCAGAACGAGGTCGAGGTGGGGATGGTGGGGATCAACGTGCCCATCCCGGTGCCGATGGCGTACTACTCCTTCGGCGGCTGGAAGCAGTCGCTGTTCGGTGACTCGCACGCGCACGGCACCGAGGGGGTGCACTTCTACACTCGGACCAAGGCGGTCACGGCCCGCTGGACCGACCCGGGGCGGCGCCCCGAAGGCGGCGTGGACCTGGGCTTCCCTACCAACGGTTAGCCGGTGCTCAGGGGAAATAACCGGCGGATGTCTCTCACTGACGGTCGACGGCGGGCCACACGGAGTATCGTGGTCCACTGACACCCCTCGCGGGGTGCGGCCGCGACCGCGCGAGCCACGCCTAGACCATCCTGGAGAGACGCGCTCAATTCCCCTCCTCCCCATGGAAGCGGGCGCGTCTACGGAAGCGCTCCGGGTCCTCGACTCCCCCTGGACCCGGAGCGCGACCGTCTGAGACCGCCGTGCGCCTAGGGCGTGTTCCGCGGATCATTCCGGGCTCGCGACCACCAGGCTGCCTCTCGCTGCGCCGACTTCGCTCGGACAGCCAAACCCGGGCGGGCCCCCGCTGTGCGACACTGCGG